>JAPSKP010000158.1:0-1529 GCA_031181585.1 Lysinibacillus sp. | reverse complement strand
AGTTCCTTCAGTTGCATCAATCACTTGTGCGACAGTTGGTATGTCAGTGAAGGCAATTCCTTTTGCCTGTAGGTAATCCGTTACCATCGCCTGACGCTGTTGCTCAAGTGTTTCAATCGCAGCTATATGTGCCTGTTCCATTTTTAGCATGTCATCGATTTGCTCCATGTCATTTGCCTTGATGAGCTCTGTTTTCTTATTCGCCAATTCCAGTAGACTTTTATGCATTTTTTCTAGTTTCTCAAGTGTTGAGATGATGTTGCTCACTGACATGTTGGCAACTCCTTCTTCGTAAATTGGCTTTGCTATTAACTACAATTTGAGCGAAGCGCTAATTCTTAAAAACGGTAATACTTCAGCATATCCTCTGCCACTTTTTCGGCATCAACCTTGTATTCGCCGGACTGGATCTGTGCTTTTAGCTTTTGAACGCGTGCGGCGCGAGCATCCGTATATTCCGTTGCGACTTTCATTTCCTTTGCGGCAGATGAAATTTCTAATTTATCGGCGAACGATTGGCCCACCTTATTTGCCTGAGCCGTTCGCTTTGTTTGGTTATAAGGATTTACATTATTTAAACCGGTGCCATTGATTTTCATCGTGTATCCCTCCCTATCCGTTTTACAGTTATGTTTTATTTCGGTTATGAGTAACAAATGTTAATGAATTAATGAAAAAACCTACAGAGCACCTAGCAAAAGCTACTCTAAACCAGACCTTTCTTCATGTCTTTCGTTATTATTTGAGATTTTTTTAGACCATAAAACCTACAATTTGTATCGTCCTAATTCAAAAAAGCTTTACAAAAATAGCGGATGAATATTTTTAACTACAGCTCTTCTTACGTATTTCCTTTTTTCTCACTGTTGAATCCTGTTTTCTCTACTGGATGACCCAATAACAAATAAATGCTCCCCTCTTCTATTGTAGCTTTCTCCTTATCTATTCTCATCTTTTCTGCCCTGCTATCAGCTAAATCGGAGGATGAAAGTAACTCTTTGTTTATCTATATACTGTGTACAGTCTACTAACATAAAAAAGATGCCGTCTGCAAAATACAAACGACACCTTTTTACTCTATAGCTGCATAATTAATTTTATTTTAGTATTTAATGAGTGTTGCAACAAGTTCAAAGCCAGCGCCGATTGTCCAGAAGATAATGTAATCGCCGCGTTTTACTTGTCCGGATTTTAACCCTTCATGCAGGGCTATGAAAGGGCTGCTTGTTCCTGTATAACCAAACTGATTTCCTACATACACTACTTGGTCATCAGATAAATGGAACTGCTCTTTAATTTTTTGAATATTGTTCAATGAAAATTGAGAGAAACAGAATTTTACTTCTTCAGGTTGGAGGTTATTTCGTTTAAATAATGTATCGAGCATTCCATACGTTGCATCCAGGACGATACCGCCATCAAACGGAACTGTACGGGCATATTTTAAATCATTCGTTTCACGTATACCCTTTGTCAGCCCCTCTGCTGGATACATCATCTTTTCTGCAAAAATGGTATTCACATGATAG
>JAPSKP010000157.1 GCA_031181585.1 Lysinibacillus sp. | reverse complement strand
GTGAGGGCTATATTGGGGTGAATGTTCTTTTTGCCATGAATGATTTTGCTGAAAAAATGAAAACAGCCATTGAGGAAAAGGTTGATTTCATTATTTCAGGTGCTGGAATATCAAGAGATATGTACAGCTGGGGCAGAGAATCTGGTATACCGGTCATCTCGATTGTGTCATCTGCAAGGCTGGCCAAAATGTCAGAACGGCTTGGTGCTTCTGCCGTTGTTGTAGAGGGCAATGAAGCGGGAGGACATTTAGGGACCGAAAGACCACTATTCGATATTTTACAGGAAGTCGTGGAAGCAGTTAAGATTCCTGTCATTGCTGCTGGAGGAATCATGACAGGAAGAGATATCGCTCATGCCATTCGTATCGGTGCCTCGGGTGTTCAGATGGGAACAAGATTTGTTGCAAGCCGCGAATGTGATGCACCATTATCTTTTAAAGAAAAGTACGTCCGGGCCAAACAGGAAGATATCGTCATGGTGAAAACCACCGTAGGGCTGGAAGGCCGTGCCATTAAGAACCACTTTACAGAGCAGATAGCTGACAATAAAAAGGTGAAAATAAAGAACTGTATCGATTGCCTGAAAAACTGCTCTTATCGCTTTTGTACAATGGATTCCTTGATAACTTCCATGGATGGGGACTGCGAGAATGGCCTTGTATTTGCGGGGGCAAGAGTCCATGAAATTAAAGAAATCCTGCCTGTTCAGACGATCATCAATAACCTTAAAGCTGAATATGAAGCTTTTGTTTAATTTCATAATGGTGCATTTTTAAAGTCTAGCTGCCGTATAGGCGGCTTTTCTGATTTATAGGGTGTTAGATGTTGAAGGAATAAAACATTTAAATATAGAATACTTTTTCTTATGGAATAAGGTGTAAAAATGGATCGGTGAATGGGAGAAGAAATATGGAGAAAAAGGGTCATAATCATGATAAGACAGAGTAATTCTAATTCTTTAATCCTCGTAATCCACGAAATCTATGGAATTAATCAACATATAAAGAGTTTTTGCGAATTATTATCAAAGCAGGGTTTTGATGTGACATGCCCCCATTTATTAGAGCGAGAGATACCTTTTGAATATTCTCATGAGGAAGCCGCTTATCGCCATTTTATGGAACATGCAGGTTTCGACAGAGCTGCCCAAAAAATAAAAGATCTATTATTGGATGTTAAAGATGAATACGAAAAAATATATATCATTGGATTTAGTATAGGTGCAACTGTTGCCTGGCTGTGCAGTGAGGGAGATTGTGTTGATGGTATAGTGGGATACTACGGCTCAAGGATCAGGGACTATTTAGAGTTAACACCCCAGTGTCCCATAATGCTATTCTTTCCACAAGAAGAGCAGTCTTTTAATGTTGATGAGTTACTATTAGCTTTAGAAAAAAAGAAAATTAAAGTACATAAATTTAAAGGGAAACATGGATTCAGTGATCCATATTCCTCCAGATATGATGCAGAATCAGAACAAGAAGCATTTAGCAAAGCCATGGATTTTTTATTGCATATTGATTGAGGTATTATTATGAAGCTAACCGTGAGTGTTATCACCTTGAATTTTAATAAAAGTTTACAAGCCCGTTCAATTTTCTTAATACAAGGATGCTAATTTAGATTTAGCGGGGATAGCATGTGTGGCTATCATTGTATTTGGCGCAGGCGGAGCCAAATGCCTTTTTTGTTTTGCTTATATTCAATTTATAAAATTTACTTTCTATTATTTAGCCTCTATAAAGGATCAAGTGGGAAATGTCCATTATTTTGAGGAGAAAGATCTTAACATCCATTCTTAGCAGTGTGTTATTTGTACTGATTTTTTCAGTGCCAACAGTCTTTGATATGAATGCATTTGTTAATTTATATTATTTAAATCTTATGTTTGTCGCTGCCTATGGAGTAATCACTTCGATGTTCAGTGATTGGTTGAGCAAGAAGATTTTCATTGCAAACACTAATCGTGAAATTGCCTCCTTTTTATTCTATTTGGTTCAGTATTAAAAGAACTTAGTCTTGTTTCTGCTGTCTCTTTTTTCATCATTGACCGTGTACTGACAAAAGCAGAAATAAGGTGGTGGTCAGTAAATACAGCATTATCCGTGATAGTCCTTATATTTATTATTGCTATTAATATTGATTTCCCATAACAAGTCCTAGAGCTGAAAATTCATTGAATTTCAGCTTTTTTTGGTGTGTTAAAGAGGCCATTTAGTTTACTGCCGGGAAAACTTAACTATTTACAAAAAATATCTTGAAATAATATAATGATATAGTGATTTATGCTTAATCTTATTTTAAGAACGGGGGACCCATTATTTACAGCGGAGTTTCCGCTTGGGGTGAATCCTACTATGGAAGGGCTTACTGTTTCCGCAGTCCTAACCCGAAAGCTAACCTCGTCAGCGTTTAAGGAAACATAAGAGAATATGAAATAGTGTGAATTGACAAAACCAGCATTTTTGTCGATTTTCTTTTTTATCAGGATCTCATCTTTGTTTCCCTTGCCTGCGCAGCACGTATAAAACTAAACAAGAAGGTAGGGTAATTGATGAAAAAAATTAAATTAAGTTTAGCCACTCAAATTTTCATCGGTCTTATTTTAGGAATCGCTATTGGCGGTATTTTCTATGGAAGTGAAACGGCGCAAAGTGTGCTGCAGCCCTTTGGCGATCTTTTTATCCGCTTAATTAAAATGATTGTTGTTCCTATTGTACTATCAACAATTATTGTTGCCATTGCTGGTGTGGGTGATTTAAAAGCCGTCGGGAAGCTTGGCGGTAAATCATTGACTTACTTTATTGGCATGACTTTGGTTGCTATTGTGGTGGGCCTCATTGCAGGTAATGTTATTCAGCCTGGTGCCGGCCTGAATATGGACAGCCTGCAGCAAAGTGACATTTCGAGCTATGTTGAAACCAATAAAGAGCAGGAAGGCAAGTCGATAGCAGATACATTTTTGCATATCGTACCTACTAATCCTGTACAAGCCATGGTTGAAGGCGATATGCTGGCGATTATCTTCTTTGCTGTTGTATTTGGCCTTGGAATTGCAGCAATTGGGGAAAAGGGAAAACCAGTACTGAGATTTTTCGAAGGCACGGCAAAGGCCATGTTCTATGTGACAAACCTATTTATGAAGTATGCACCAATCGGAGTATTTGCCTTAATTGGTGTAACGATTTCCAAGTATGGTTTTGCCTCATTGATTCCATTGGGCAAGCTGGCACTTACTGTATATGGAGCCATGATCTTCTTTGTTCTTGTTGTGTTGGGGATAATGGCCAAAGTTGTCGGGTTCAGCATCTTTAAATTATTGAAGATGATTAAAGAAGAATTGATTTTGGCATTCTCAACTGCAAGTTCTGAAACAGTGCTTCCGAGAATCATGGACAAAATGGAGAAAGCGGGAAGCCCGAAACATATTTCGTCATTCGTTATTCCGACAGGCTATTCTTTTAACCTGGATGGATCCGTTTTATACCAGGCAATTGCCTCTTTATTTATTGCACAGATGTTTGGCATAGAATTAAGCATAGGACAGCAAATTACGTTAATGTTAGTACTGATGGTTACATCCAAAGGAATGGCGGGAGTGCCAGGCGTATCCTTTGTCGTGCTGCTGGCTACTTTCAGCACAATTGGATTGCCTGCAGAAGGCCTTGCCTTTATTGCCGGCATCGACCGTATCCTTGATATGGGCCGAACAGCTGTTAACGTGGTGGGGAACTCACTTGCGGCTATTGTTATTGCCAAGTGGGAAGGGCAATTTAACCCTCCAGCAGAAGAAAGATTTGAGCAACAAGCTTCATAATAGATTGGAAAACACTAACAAATGGCAGCATATTTGTTAGTGTTTTTTTTGT
>JAPSKP010000006.1:68397-76414 GCA_031181585.1 Lysinibacillus sp. | reverse complement strand
TAATCCGATAAATTGCTCGTCTTCTTATATGCATACCAGCCGATGACAAGCATCGCAACCATATAAATACCGATTGCCAATAATTGAAACCCATGATCTGACATAATAAAACCCCCAGTTGTTTAAAACGTAAACTCCATAATCCCTAGAAACTTTTACTTTTTCTGTGTAGCCCGCTTTGTGGCACGGCCTAATAAGAAAGCACCTGCTCCAACTCCGAGAAGCGTATTTGTGCGCTTATTAAACACTTGTTTTGTGACAAGTGTTAAATTTTGCGGACGCTCTGCCAAACGGCGCATGAAGTATCCGTACCAGTCATTACCGAATGGCAGGTATGTGCAGAACTGATAGCCTTCTTTTGCAAGGGCAAGCTGCATTTCTTTACGGAAGCCGTATAGCATCTGGAATTCAAATTTGTCATTTGAAATGTTGTGTTCTTTCACAAATTTCTTTACATGATCAATGACATTATGGTCATGTGTTGCAATAGATGTGAACTTACCATGGAGTAAATGGTACTCGATCAGCTCGATAAATTTTTGATCGATTTCCAGCTTTGACTGATAGGCGACACTCGGGTCTTCCTTATAGGCACCTTTTACGATACGTAGGCGATAGTTTTTATACTTCTCGATATTTTCGACTGATTCAAAGAAGTATGCCTGGATTACTGTCCCGATATTGTCATACGATTCACTTAAACGTTCAAGTAAATCGAAAGATGTATGAAGGCGGGCATAGTTTTCCATATCGAAATTAACAAAAATGCCGTAACGATGAGCAAGTGAGACGATTTCCTCTAAATTTTCGTAGCAGAATTCCACATCAATATCTAAACCAAGCTGTGATGGCTTTAAGGAAACGTGGGCATCAATCTGCTCGCTATGGATGCGTTCGATTACCGCAAGAATTTGCTCCTTAGCTGCTGTAGCTGCCTCTTTTTCAAAAACAAATTCCCCTAAATTATCGACTGTACAGGAAATACCGTGACGATTTAGTTCTTTAATGCTTTCGATAGCCTCGTCTAAATTAGTACCTGCAACGACATTTTGCGCCCCAAGTCGCAAACCATATCGCTGTGCTGCATGATTCAGCGTTCTATTCTCGGATAAATAAATAAAAAAGTCTTTTAACGCCATTTTTTCTTCCTCCGCATACAAGTAAATGTAAATCTTGATGTGAGTATAAGACAAAAAAATAAAAAAGAAAATAATAATTTTTCAGACTACTAGATTTATTTTCGTGCAAAGTGAGGTTTTGTAAGGGATTTCACCTCAAAAAAATTTTTTGTAATATATTTTTTTATGTAAAAAGATCTGTGAAAGAACAGTGTGCAAAATATTTTTGCATATAAAAGCCTGGCAATAATGACCAGGCTGGATAACTATTTCTTTCGAAGACGGTATTGGAGACTTTGCCTGTGAAGGCCAAGTGTGCGGGCAGTTTGTGAAATATTGCCATCATGCAGCTCCAGTGCTCTTGTGATGTAGTAATCTTCGACCTCGCGCATATATTCATCAAGAGGGCGGAGATCTTGTTTTTCCTGAAAGGCAAACATGTTTGTATTACCATCCTCCAGGAGCGTTTGCTGCTTTGTTTTCCACTTGAAATAAGCGGGAAGCATATGCAGTTCAACATATTCCTCTGTTGTCAGGAGACTGCTAATATCATCAAGCAAAACCTCTAGTTCTTTTAAATTCCCGGGCCAATCATAGTTCATGAAAAGCTCTTGCACTTTTGGAGCAAGTCCTTGTACCCGGACGCCAAAATTAATCCGTCTGCGTGCAAAATAGTCTTCAACGAATGGCATAATGTCTTCCCGTCGCTCTCGGAGGGCAGGTACTTGAATCGTTAAGTTTGAAAATAGATAGTAAAGGTTTTTCGACAGCCGGCCCTGCTGGATCAGATCAATCGGATCCGTACCAATGCTTGCGATAAATACATGATTACGCTCTGCGTGGGCAGTCAGCAATTCGGTAATGCGCTCCTGTGCATCCATGGATAAATATTCAATGCGTTCGGCAAAAAAGGTATAGTTCTGACTTCCAGCAATGTATTTTTCAATCTGCCGGATTAACGGTTCTTCATTTCTGCGGCAGATCAATGTAATGAAGCGCTCGTTCGGCTCCTTCAATTCATGGTGGATTCCTTCAGCGATCATGTCCTTGCCCGTACCCGATTCACCAATCAGCATAACGGGAATCCTGCCCATTGCTGCAATTTTAGCTTGTTGGATCACCTGCTTCATCGAGCGTGAGACGGCGGTGATGATATCAAATGTCAGCGGAGCGCCGTAGCGGCTAAGCGGACGGTCCATCAAAAATTCCTGCTGTGTCACATCGCGTGCGAATTGCACGGCAATGCATTTTCCGCTTTTCGTGATGAAGGGACGATAATCACTGATCATCGAAATTTCTTCTCCGTTATGATTCCAAAAAGTATGCTTCACTCGGAGAACGGGTTCCCTTGTAGCCATTACCTGATGCAAAAGGTCCTGCTCGAGGTCTACATCCAACAGCTCGGATGCAAGCCGTTGTTGCTCCTCTTGTTCAGACAGTCCATTCATTTCCCGCATCTTTTTATTATAAAAAAGAATCTGGCCCGATTCGTCGATGGCGCAAATTCCTGTATTGATTTGCTCTCCCATGAATTCATAAAGTTCAATAAATTCGTCTTTATTCATAAAAAATCTCGCTCCTTCATTCCTTACAGTTCATTCTAACATGGGCAACCCCTCAAACCATTATTTTTTAGAATTGTGCAAAAAAATGTTGATTTATGCAACTAGGTATTGCAGAATGTAAGTATATTAATCTGGTATATGCAAAATATCTTTGCATTATCATGGAATATAAGGAGGATACGTATGATTCCATACAAACATGAGCCATTTACGGATTTTTCAGTAGAGAAAAATAAGCAAGATTATTTGGATGCATTAAAAAAAGTGGAAGCAGAGCTTGGCGGAGACTTCCCATTAATCATTGGTGGAGAACGTATTACGACTGAAGATAAAATTGAGTCCTATAACCCTGCTGATAAAAAGCAGCTGATCGGACGTGTATCAAAAGCAAATCAGGAGCTTGCAGAAAAAGCGATGCAGGAAGCTGAAAAAGCATTCAAAACATGGAAAAAGGTGAAGCCTGAAATCCGTGCGGATGTTCTATTCAAGGCAGCGGCTATCATCCGCCGCCGCAAGCATGAATTCTCGGCGTTAATGACGAAGGAAGCAGGAAAGCCTTGGAATGAAGCAGATGCAGATACTGCAGAAGCAATCGACTTCCTGGAATACTATGGCCGTCAAATGCTGTTAATGAAGGATGGCCGTCCTGTGGAAAGCCGCCCAGGTGAATATAACCGTTACGACTATATTCCTCTTGGTATTGGGATTGTCATTTCGCCATGGAACTTCCCGTTTGCTATCATGGCGGGTACAACAGTTGCTGCTGTTGTGACAGGTAATACAGTATTATTAAAACCGGCTTCTACAACACCGGTGATTGCCTATAAATTCATTGAAGTATTAGAAGAAGCAGGCTTACCAGCGGGCGTTGTCAACTTTGTTCCAGGCAGCGGCGCAGAAGTAGGAGACTACCTAGTAGATCATCCGAAAACACGCTTTATCAGCTTCACAGGATCGCGTGATGTTGGTCTGCGTATCAATGAGCGTGCATCTGTTCTAAACAAAGGCCAGATCTGGATCAAACGTGTGATTGCAGAAATGGGCGGTAAAGACACGATTGTAGTGGATAAGGAAGCGGATTTGGAATTAGCTGCACAATCGATCGTCAAATCAGCGTTCGGCTTCTCCGGTCAAAAATGTTCAGCTTGTTCACGTGTTGTTATTGTGAAAGATGTTTACGACCAAGTAGTAGAACGCGTAACAGAGCTAACGAAGGAATTGAAGGTAGGGGACCCAACTGATCCGACAAACTTCATGGCAACTGTTATCGACCAAAACGCATTTAACAAAATTTCAGAATACATCGAAATTGGTAAGCAAGAAGGCCGTCTTGTAGCAGGTGGAACAGCGGATGATTCAGTAGGGTACTTTGTACAGCCGACTGTATTTGTTGACGTTGACCCATCAGCGCGTATTATGAAAGAGGAGATCTTCGGGCCGGTAGTCGCTATTTCGAAAGCGGATACGTTTGAAGAAGCGATTGACATCGCAAACGATACAGAATACGGTCTAACAGGGGCTGTTATTACGAAAAATCGTGAACATCTAGAGTATGCGCGTGAAGAATTCCATGTCGGAAACCTTTACTTTAACCGCGGCTGTACAGGTGCAATCGTTGGCTACCAGCCATTCGGAGGCTTCAACATGTCAGGTACGGACTCTAAAGCAGGCGGCCCTGACTATTTAACACTGCATATGCAGGCGAAAACAACATCTGAAATGCTGTAATCCCTCTTAAATAAATAGATTTTTACAGCAATCAACCGCAGGCAGGCCTTCAATAGGCACGCCTGCGGTTTTTCATAATGAAATTAATAAGGGCGTTATTTTCTCATGCCTCGTCCAGGTAAACTCGCAATAATTGATAAACTAGTAAAGATGATCACCCAAAAGAAAAAGGTTTCATTAAAAAGGGTAAATGTCAGGATGGTTAATACAATAAAGGTGATAATCGGGGTAACGAACCACTTATTAAATAAAAAGGTTCCGAAGATGGATAATAAAACAACAATCAGCGGACAAATGATTAGTACAAATAGAAATTCCATTGTTCTTTGCCTCCTGTTATCATATTATCGTAAAATTCCAAATTTTAAAGCCCGGAAATCTATCTTTCCGGGCTTTAAAAATATTAAATTGAAAAATCCTCTGGAACAAAGACCTTCAGCTGCTTTGGACGAACATATACGATATCGCCCTTTTGCAAGGCGAGAGAGCGGAACTGTTCCTTTGATAAGGCAGCTTCTAAATATTCTTCTTCATCTTGACGCTTCAGCTCCACCTGGACATTAGGACCGACAAGGTGGATATGTGTAATTGTAGCTTCTAAATATTCTTCTTCATCTTGACGCTTCAGCTCCACCTGGACATTAGGACCGACAAGGTGGATATGTGTAATTGTAGCAGCAACTGTATCTATAGCAGGTTTTTCCTTTTCAAGTACAATATCATACGGTCGGACATAGCCGACTGCCTCATCGTAGGTAGTATCTTGTAGATCCTCTGAGACCTGCATAGTAAATGTCCCCTGTGTAAGGGTACCGTTATGAAGACGCCCTCGGAATAGATTAACGTTTCCTAAAAAGTCATAGACGAACGGGCTTGCAGGGTTTTCGTATACCTCTTCAGGAGTACCAATTTGCTCGATCTTCCCGCCATTCATGACGATAATACGGTCCGCCACATCAAGTGCTTCTTCTTGGTCATGTGTCACAAAGATACTTGTGATGTGATATTCATCATGCAGTTTTCTGAGCCAGCGACGCAGCTCCTTACGAACTTTGGCATCGAGTGCACCGAATGGCTCATCTAACAGCAGCACTTTTGGTTCTACTGCAAGCGCCCGAGCGAGGGCAACACGCTGCCGCTGCCCGCCTGAGAGCTGGGACGGATAGCGGTCTGCAAAATTCTCAAGCTTGACGAGGCTGAGCAGTTCATTTACTTTTTGTTTGATCGCCTCCTTGGAAGGGCGGGTTTTCCGCGGCCGTACTTTTAAGCCGTATGCGACATTATCGAATACCGTCATATGACGGAACAGCGCATAATGCTGAAAAACAAAGCCGACGTTCCGCTCTTTAGGGTTGACGTTTGTAATATTGGAGCCGTCGAAGAGAATGGCGCCTTCATCAAGACCTTCCAGCCCGGCAATAATCCGCAGCAGGGATGTTTTCCCGGATCCGGAAGGGCCAAGCAGGGCGATGAGCTCTCCTGATTCAATATTTAGCGAGATGTTTTGCAAAGCTTGAAAGCTGCCAAATGATTTTGATACGTTTTCAATTGAAATCCCCATTTAATGACCTCCTCCTTGTAGACCCGATTTCCATTCAATGATGTTTTTAATAATGATTGTGACGATTGCTAAGATCGACATTAGCGAAGCAACAGCAAAAGCAGCAGCAAATTGATATTCGTTGTATAGAATTTCAATATGAAGTGGCATCGTATTGGTCATGCCGCGAATATGTCCTGACACAACGGATACGGCACCGAACTCCCCAATTGCACGTGCGTTACATAGAATCATTCCATATAATAACCCCCATTTAATATTGGGAAGTGTTACATAGAGAAACGTTTTAAAACCGTTTGCTCCTAAAGAAATAGAAGCTTCTTCATCTGTCGTACCCTGTGTCTGCATTAAAGGAATGAGTTCGCGTGCGACAAAAGGCAGTGTGACAAATAAGGTTGCAAGGATGATACCTGGCAGTGCAAACACAATTTTTATATCATTTGTAAGTAGCCACTCGCCAAACAGCCCCTGAGCCCCGAATAATAAAATAAACGTTAGACCCGCAATAACAGGGGAGATAGCAAATGGAAGGTCAATCAATGTAATTAACAGATTCTTCCCTTTAAAAGAGAATTTCGTAATGCACCAGGCAGCAGCAATACCGAAAATTGTATTAAGCGGCACAACGATAATTGTTACGAGCAGTGTGAGCTTGATAGCAGCTAACGCATCCGGGTGCGTAATAGATGCAACGTATGTTTCCCAGCCCTTTTGAAAGGCGGTAATGAAAATGGAGACAAGCGGTACTACAAGAAACACCGCCAAAAACAATAGAGAGATCGACGTCAGGGCGATGCGCACAAACCGTGGTTCTTCGGTCGCCCTGCGTGTTTTAGACTGTATTGTATCGATGATAATCCCTCCTTAGCTCGGTAAAAACTTTCGATTTGTATACCATTGGATGAAGTTGATGAGCAGCAGTAAGACGAATGAAATCACAAGCATCACAGTCGCCACAGCTGTTGCTCCGACATAGTCGTACTGCTCTAGTTTGGTCATGATAATAAGCGGTGTGATTTCCGTTTTCATCGGCATATTGCCCGCGATGAAGACAACTGATCCATATTCGCCAAGCGCTCGGGCAAAGGCAAGAGAAAATCCTGTCAAAATGGCGGGCATTAGCTCTGGGAAAATGACTTTTGTGAATGTCTGGAAGCGGTTAGCTCCGAGGCTCACTGAAGCTTCCTCCGCTTCTTGGCTGAAATTTTGCAGAACGGGCTGCACTGTCCGTACGACGAACGGCAGGCCGATAAATGTCAGCGCAATAATAATGCCGATTGGCGTGAATGCAATTTTAAAGCTGAAAAATTGGCCGAGCCATCCATTGGGTGAATACAATGTTGTCAGAGCGATGCCGGCTACAGCAGTCGGCAGAGCAAAAGGCAGATCGACTAACCCATCGACAATCCGCTTAAACGGAAACTGGTAGCGGGTTAGTACCCAGGCGATCATTGTCCCGAATACAACATTCAGCAGCCCGGCCGCAAGTGCTGTTCCAAAGCTTAATTTATAGGAGGCAACGACACGGGGGTGTGTAATTGTATCCCAAAACTCCTCCCAGCTCATAGATAGCGTATTGAAAAAAATCATCGCAACAGGCAGCAGTACGAGAATACTGACATAGAGCAGCGTGTAGCCGAGCGATAATGAAAAGCCGGGAATGATATTGGCATGCTTATTTTTCATATGAACACCTCCTGCTTGAATACAAATTTCGTATGTAGAAGCATGATCCGGTAAAGGAGTCATGCAGCGAGTGAAAATGCCCCATCGTGCCAGTGCCTGAAAGGGAGACGGGGGGTGTCTTTTTTCATGTAAAGGCACGATTAGAGGAACAGCTTTCTATGAAAATCACAAATGATGTGAAACATAGCTAGGGAAACAATAAGTGGTGTCTATAACATTCGAATCAATTGATACCTACTCGTAGATTTCGTCAAATGTTCCACCGTCAGCAAAGTGGGTTGTCTGTGCCTCTTTCCAGCCACCGAAGTCTTCGATCGAGACTAGCTTCAGTGTTGGGAATTGGTCTTCGTACTTTGCAA
>JAPSKP010000006.1:0-68297 GCA_031181585.1 Lysinibacillus sp. | reverse complement strand
ACCTACTCGTAGATTTCGTCAAATGTTCCACCGTCAGCAAAGTGGGTTGTCTGTGCCTCTTTCCAGCCACCGAAGTCTTCGATCGAGACTAGCTTCAGTGTTGGGAATTGGTCTTCGTACTTTGCAAAAATTTCTTCGTTACGCGGGCGGTAATAGTTTTCAGCAGCTATTTCCTGACCGATATCCGTATACAAATACTCAAGGTATGCTTGAGCGACTTCGCGTGTTCCTTTTTTATCAACGATTTTATCAACGACAGCTACAGGCGGTTCCGCAAGGATGCTCAGTGATGGTGTCACAATTTCAAATTCATCCTTGCCTAGTTCATTTAATGATAGGTAGGCTTCATTTTCCCAAGCAATGAGCACGTCTCCAATCCCTCGTTCTACAAATGTAGTCGTTGCTCCGCGTGCGCCGGAATCAAGTACTTCAACATTGCCATATAAATCCTTGATGAACGATTTGATTTTCGCTTCATCATCACCAAATTGCTCCTTCGCGAATGCCCAAGCGGCTAAATAATTCCACCGGGCACCCCCGGATGTCTTAGGGTTCGGTGTAATAACAGATACGCCATCCTTTATTAGATCATCCCAGTCTTGTATGTTTTTCGGATTTCCTTTTCGGACAAGAAAAACAATTGTGGAAGTATAAGGTGTCGAATTGTTTTCAAACTCAGTCTGCCAATTGCTGTCCAATAGGTCGCGAGCCTGAGAAATTTCATCAATATCGTAAGCGAGCGCTAATGTAACAACGTCCGCCTCTAATCCATCAATGACTGCGCGCCCCTGTTTTCCTGACCCGCCATGAGACTGGTTGATTGTTACCTTCTGTCCAGTCTCTTCTTCCCAGTGCTTTGAAAATTCTTGGTTGAACGCATCGTAAAGTTCACGTGTCGGATCATAGGAAACGTTTAATAATTCAATGTCTTTAGAAGAACCGGCTGATGTCTCGATTGTCGTGTCTTCCTCTCCGCATGCGCTTAATAGTAATGCAGCCATCAATAACAATGCGGGAAATAACCAATTTTTACTTTTTTTCATTTTCTCCACTCCTTTATTAAATTAAAAAGGCAGAATGTACACCTAGAGTACATTCTGCCTTCAGTTGTCTGATCAGCATATTAAATTGCTTGTTAAGTGCTAGCCACTCATTTAAGCTTACGAAAACTTTAAATCAAACATAACCTATCAGTCAACAAGGAATTTAAATAAAAAATATTTCAGTTATATTTTACTATTTAGTGTTAGAAAGGTAGTAAACAAACCTTCGTTATAACGGTAAAATTACCACGTACAAAATAGCAACTATATGAGTAGGATAAAATGAAAAAGGAAGGAATTTGCTCCTTTGAACGGTGTATCGCTATGTTATGTCGAATTGGTATCGACAAAATAGGCACAAGCTCGAAACAACGTGAAAAAAGGGGTAAACTAAGAGTAATTGGATTTAGAAAAAGGAAGGTTGTTTATGCAAAAAGTAGATGCAGTAATTGTCGGCGGAGGTCCTTGTGGATTATCTGCAGCAATCGAGCTACAACAAATCGGTCTAGAACCGATAGTAATTGAAAAAGGAAATATTGTTAACGCCATTTACAATTATCCAACGCACCAGACATTTTTCAGTACGAGTGAAAAACTGGCGATTGGCGATGTGCCGTTTATTATTGAGGAACGTAAGCCTCGCCGCAATCAGGCGCTCGTCTATTACCGTGAAGTGGTGAAAGCAAAAAACATTCAAGTGAACCGCTTTGAAAAGGTAGAGCACGTGGAGAAGAAGGGGGAGCGCTTTGTCGTCTCTACTTCGAAAGATCAGTACGAAGCACCCTATGTCGTAATTGCAACTGGATATTATGACAGTCCGAATTATATTGGTATTCCAGGAGAGGATTTGCCGAAGGTCTACCATTATTTTAAAGAGGCACATGAATTTTTTGATACGGATGTTGTTGTAATCGGCGGTAAAAACTCTGCTGTTGATGCTGCCCTTGAGCTGAATAAGGCCAAAGCCCGCGTGACGGTTATTTATCGTGGAAGTGAGTATTCGCCTAGCGTCAAGCCATGGGTGCTGCCAGAATTTGATGCCTGTGTCCGTAATGAGGAAATCGATATGCTATTTGACAGCTGTGTGAAGGAAATTCGTGAAAATGAGGTTGTGATCGATGTAAAAGGTGAGGAACGAGTATTGAAAAATGATTTTGTCTTTGCCATGACAGGTTATCACCCGGATCATGATTTTATCCGTAATATGGGTGTCAGCATCGATGAGGAGACAGGGCGCCCGCACTTCGATCCACAGACAATGGAAACGAATGTAGAGAACTTATTTATTGCAGGTGTGATCGCTGCCGGCAACAATGCCAATGAGATTTTTATCGAAAACGGCCGTTTTCACGGCAAACTAATTGCTGATAAAATTAAAGAGGGGCAATAATGTAAGCATGATCCCCCTCTTTAATAGAAAATGAAAGAAACAGCTTGATGATGTTTATTTCATGGAAAAGGAGTCTCGCCTGACATTTTGAGACTCCTTCTTTTTTATACAATTCTTTTTAAATAAGGGATTTTGGATAAAATCAGTACCGTAATCAATGATAAGAAGAGGATGATGACGGCCTGCAGAGGGATACCCATGGCAGGATGGATAAGAATCCCCGCATCGTTATAGAAAAAAGGGCGGATGATATCAAGGAAAATAGGATGCACAAGATAAATACCAAAGCTCGTCCAGGAAATCTGCATTAGCAATTTGCTTGGGGCAAACTGTTCGTTCTGCTTCTCCTTCTTTGTGATGAAGTGTTTGAAGAAGACGAATAGGGCAATCGCCATCGCTAGTACGTTCGGAGTCGCATAGCCAAATGCATAGCTGGAAAATTCGCCTTGGTCGAAAGCGAATGAATTTGTGCGTAAAATTGTGGCGGCAGCGCCGACAAAACCTGCGATATAAATAATGATACGCATCTTTTGAGATTGGTCGTACCTTCCTAAATAGAAACCTAAAAGAATCATCCCAATGAATTCTGTGAACGGGAAATAATCAACAAGCTTATTTGGTACGAGAAATTCATAATAGCGGAAAATCCCGAAAAACAGCAGATACAGCCCGACTGTATAGCCTACAATCTGCTGGCTTGCATGCCGGCAAAATACATTAAACATCGGAACGAGCAGGTAAATGGCAATCAGGGCGTAGAAATACCATAGGTGATAATAGATGTTTGCATTTAAAAAAAGTTCTTTAAATTCTTCAAAGGATGCGGCGCTATTGTATACGATATAGACACGCCACAGGTAGTAGACTACCGACCAGAATAGAAAGGGAATGAGGATTTTATTCGCTCGTTTTGAGAAAAAATCCTTCAGCGGCTCCTCTTTTCTTCCAAGTAAAAGTGCGCCCGAAATCATGAAGAAAACTGGGACGCACCATCTGGCCAAACTATTGTAAATGATGCCTGCCTCCCACATCGAAAAATCGATTTCTTTATACATCGATGCATATGGAGCGGCTGCATGGATAAACAATACACCCATTATGGCGATTGTCCGCAAATAATCCATGTAAAATATCCGTGGTTTCATAAAACACCTCTTTTGATTAATAAGAACCATTTTATTATGAAACCATGAGGAAGTATATATTAGGCGAAAAATACTTTTAGATCAATCGGTTTATGCGCTTGATTAATGCCAATTAACAGCTTGAGGCGTGCTTTTTGGCCGTTGATCCCATTGGCAAAAATGACACCCATATCTTCTAGTTGTTTACCGCCTCCGTCATATCCGTATACTCCTTCGGCAATGCCGTTAAAGCATCGGGAAACGAGAACAACGGGAATATTATTAGCCACAAGCTTTTCGATTACTTGTGCTACAGCAGGAGGAACATTTCCTTGACCGAGACCTTCTAGGACAAGGCCGTCATAACCGGATGCAACAATTGATTCAAGGATATCGGCTTCCATCCCGGCATATACCTTCAGAAGCGCCACTCGTTTTGAAACCTCATCAAGCGGAACATATTGTCGGCGGACGGGCTGCTGCTGGATATGCACCGCTTTTTTCGTCACTAATCCAATCGGTCCGTATTGTGGACTTTGGAACGTGTTCACACTGGAAGTCGAAGTTTTTGTGATGTTGAATGCCTGATGAATTTCATCATTCATCACAACAAGAACACCTTTATCGCGTGCCTTGTCGTCGCAGGCTACTCGAATTGCCTCAATAAGATTATAGACACCGTCTGCACCAAGTTCATTAGAGGATCTCATTGCTCCTGTTAAAACAATCGGGAAGTCGAAACGAGTGGTCAAATCTAGAAAATAAGCTGTTTCCTCCAATGTATCTGTGCCATGGGTAATAACTACTCCATCAATTGCGTATAATTGTGTCTGTTCGATAATTAAATTGCGCAATGTGAGCATTTCCAGCGGTGTAATATGTGGGGAGGGAAGGTTGAATGCTTCCACTTCTACTATATTAGCATAGCCTGCCAGTGTTTCTTTTGCACCGATGAGCGGATTACGTTCATTGATTAATACCGCCCCTTCTTCACCCATTTTCATTGAAATTGTACCGCCTGTATGAATAAGCAGAATATTTTTTTTCATAAGAAAACCTCCTGTTTACACTTTCTTGTAGATGTTTTTGCTATAATAAAAAGGGAAATTTTTTCAGAATATAAGGAGGGTCCTCGACATGTTCATTTTAATATCAGCTGCCATTGCGCCAGGTCTGGCCCTTCTCAGTTATTTTTATCTGCGGAACCAGATGTCGACGGAGCCGCGGCGAACGCTTCTTCATACCTTTATATATGGTGCGATTATTACATTCCCTATTATGTTCATCCAGTACGTTTTGGAGGAAGAGGGAACCTTCTCGCATCCTTATGTGTCGGATGTTATTTTTACGAGCTCCATCGAAGAATTCTTCAAATGGTTTGTCATTTTTGTTGCCATTTTACGACATGTCGAGTTTGATGACCCTTACGATGGCATCTTATATGGTGCCGCTGTTTCTCTTGGCTTTGCAACGGTTGAAAATGTCCTTTACCTCTTATCATTCGGTATTGATACTGCCTTTTTACGAGCGATTCTCCCTGTATCGAGCCATGCGCTATTTGGCGTTGTCATGGGCTATTATTTCGGGAAAAGTAAATTTTCAAAGGATAATAAACAACTAGAGTACCTGTTGCTTGCATTTTTAGCACCAGTTCTCCTGCATCTTAGTTATAACACAATTTTAACGCTGAAGGGTCATCTTGTTTACTTGATGTTGCCGTTTATGTTGTTTTTATGGTGGTTTGGACTGCGCAAGGTGAAACAAGCGCATAGACACCTCGTTCAACATTTATATGAAAATAATAGAATCTAAAAAGCTTTTGTTTACAACTTTTGTGAACAAAAGCTTTTTTGTGTGTATAAAACTTGGCTGATTTTCCATCCTACGTAAAAAGGAGTGATTCGCGATGATAAAAAAATGGTCATCATCAATTTTAGTTATGTATTTATTGATCATTTCGCTCATCCCATTGCAGGCCAACGCCTTCTCCTCCCAAATTGTTGAGCGGGGAGCATTTGGTGACGATGTCATTGAATTACAGGCAAGGCTGCAGTATATCGGATATTACGAAGGTAATATTGATGGCGTCTTCGGCTATGGTACGTACTGGGCACTGAGAAATTTCCAGTCTGATTATGGACTGAAGGTCGATGGCATAGCAGGGACCGATACAAAAAAGGTGCTCGTCAACAACTCCGACTATAACAGAGCATGGGTGATGGAACAGATTAATAAAGGTACACGCTTCACTCATTATGGTGGTATTCCGCTAGAACAGCAGGTGAAGCAAGGAACAAAGAATAGTCAAGTCCAGCTGCCGGGCAAATACTCTGAGCAGGACTTACAGCTGATGGCAAACGCTGTATATGGTGAAGCGCGCGGCGAGCCGTATGAAGGGCAGGTCGCTGTTGCGGCGGTAATTTTAAATCGCCTGGAATCCAATGAATTTCCAAATACAATTTCAGAAATTATCTTCCAGCCGCGAGCATTTACAGCTGTAGCAGATGGACAGATTTGGCTTGAACCGAATGATCGTGCCAAACAGGCTGTTTTAGATGCGATGAACGGGTGGGACCCAACTGAAAATGCCTTATATTATTTTAACCCAGAAACAGCAACAAGTGCATGGATCTGGTCAAGACCACAAATTAAACAGATTGGTGAGCATATTTTCTGCTACTAGAGGTGGATGATGAAAAATACTCTTTATTTAGTTGGTATTTTGTTTGTCGCGGTGCTGCTATATGCAGTGAATTTAACGGATGAAAATACGGAGCTCAAGCAGACAATGCATGCTTATTATACAAATGAAATGGCAGCTGCCTCTGCAAAAATGACTCAGTTGTCACAGGCCATCAATCAGGCTCAGCTTTTTGAGGAGGGAGAGGCCCGCGATAGTGAGATGCAGTCGGTTTGGAGAATAAGCAATGACCTCCGCAACTCCATCGGGAAGCTGCCGATTCATAGCGGTGTAGCGAATGATATGATGAGCTATCTCGGGCGAATGGGAGACCAGGCAAAGAGCGGTACGCAGGAGGACTGGCAGGCAATCGCTCAAAATATGAATGGTTTAAAAGAAGAGTGGAATGTGGCAACTGCGCGATTTTTCTCAACAAACAGTAATTATGATACATGGGCGGATGGCCTTCTAGAGGAAGGTGATTCTCCATTCCAGACGGTTTCAGCCAATTTGAAAAGTTATCAGGAAACGGATTTCCCTCTTACAGCCAGTGAGTCGGATTATGAAAAGAAGCGGGATCTTGTTCATTTAACGGACAAAGAAGTGACAAAAGAGGAAGCGCTTCAAAGGATACATGATTTATTCCCTGCCACTGAGGGGGCGACGTTAACTGTGTCAATGAATGCAGACGACGCAGCCTACCCGTTTTATCATGTGCAATTTGCACGCGGCTCCCGTTTAGGGTACGCAGATATTACAAAAAAAGGCGGCCATGTCCTTTCCTTCTTGCTGGAGCGTCCGGCCAATGATCCACAAGTGACACAGCAGCAGGCACGTGAGATGGCGACGGACTTTTTACAGCAGGCGGGCTATAAGGACGTTGTTTATGTGGAAGCACGAGAAAATCATGAAGCATGGCACTTTGTTTTTACACGTAAAGCAGGGGATGCACTCGTCTATCCGGATAGCATCCAGTTGAAGCTTGCAAAAGATACGGGAGAGCTGTTAGGAATCAATGCAATGGAATATATACAAAAGGAAACACTTCCTGACACAACGGCTAAAGAGCTTGATATGGCAACTTATTTTGCCGATAACGTGAGCGTTGAAGAAACAAAGCTTGTCTATACAGAAGGTTCGGGCCATGAGCTGGTACTTTGCTATGAAGTAGTGGCACGCTTGAGTGATGAAGCCAATGAAACATTCCGTGTGTTAATAGATGCGGATACCCATAAAGTAGTTCAAGTTGAGCAATTAGTCTGATGAAAAAATTCCTGTTTATCTAGAAAAATTACCAAATCCATGCCATAATATATCTACTATAAGAAGTTTGAGGGGATTAGCATGGAACTTAAAATCGGGACAATGTTGATATTGGAGCCCACGTATACGGATAGTGTTGAAAAGCTTCGCTGCAAGGTTGTGGAGCAAAGTGAGCATGCCATCTATATCGATTACCCTGTCAATACAGGAACAAAAAGAACTGCTTTTTTAGTAGACGGTGCGCAATTTCGTGCTACCTTTCATACAGAAGCGAAGCAGAGCTTTGCCTTTAATACTGAGGTGCTTGGGCGTAAAAAGGGAAATATCCCGATGATTATGCTGGCAACCCCGCCGGAAGAAGAGTTCATAAAAATTCAGCGCAGAGAATATGTCAGGGTAGAAACAGCGGTGGATATCGCCGTAGGATATGAGGAGCGCTTCAGTCAATTTGTGGCAGCAGACATAAGTGCTGGAGGGGTATTGTTAAGCCTGAACAATCATCCAGCTTTCACAGATGGCGACGTTGTTCAGCTGACAATTGTTTTGCCGTATATGAACGGTGATATGCGCTATGTCATAACAGATGCACGAGTCGTCCGCGTATTTGATAGGGATGGAAAGCGTTATGCTTCTATGGAATTTAAAGACACAGATGATCTAGATAAGCAGTATATTGTACGGTTCTGCTTTGAACGTCAGCTAGAGCTTCGCAGAAAAGAAATGAATACGCCAGTATAAGCCACCGATAGCGGTGGCTTTCTTTATGCCGGAATATAATTCGCTTATACGGGAATCCGAGGGTAAGAAGAAGGCATTTGTCGAGGGCTGCGGACTTATTAAAAAGTGTGGTTGAGCTTTCTGACAGCAAGGATAGGAGAATTAGAAAAATGTCGAAAAGTGGTCCGTACATCTAGCGTTTAGACAGGTCAATTTATCAGGGGATATGGTACAATGGGGAAGGAAAGTAGGGATTATTTATGGCAAAAAATATTCAAATTGCGATTGACGGTCCAGCGGGAGCAGGTAAAAGTACAATTGCAAAAATTGTGGCAGAAAAATTAGGCTATACGTATATCGATACAGGTGCGATGTATCGGGCTGTAACGTATAAAGCACTTCGCACAGACATACAATTAGAAGACGCAGCGGCTCTTGAAGAAATGCTTCGTGTAACAGAAATCCGTTTGCAGCCTTCGAATGAAGGACAACTTGTATTTGTTGATGGAGAAAATGTGTCCGCACCTATTCGTTCTAATGAAGTGACAGCTAATGTGTCTCAGGTAGCTGCGTATGCGAATATCCGTGAAATCCTCGTAGCCATGCAGCAGCAGCTTGCCGCGCAGGGCGGCGTCGTAATGGACGGGCGTGACATCGGTACACATGTTTTACCGAAAGCAGAGTTAAAAGTTTTCATGTCTGCTTCCGTAGAGGAACGTGCCCGCCGACGTCAATTAGATAATGAAAAGCGAGGCATTCCATCCTCAATCGAAAGCCTGGTAGAGGAAATCTCACTGCGAGATAAAAAGGATAGTGAACGGGAAGCATCGCCGCTCATTCAAGCTGAAGATGCGCTTTTCCTCGACACGACAGAGCTATCAATTGACGAGGCTGCAGCAGCCATTTTAAAATTAGCAAAAGAAAAAATGGCATAATCTCTCGAAAATGAGCATGAATTACCCAAGTTGGGGGTAATGTGTAGATAACGGCACTTACCGCTCAAGGACATTCTTATTTTTCCATGAATTAAAAATGTGCTAATCAGAGATTTCCAGTGTTCAATATGTTTCAAGAAGGAAGAAAAATGGATTTTTCCTAAGCGATTACATGAAATTTCTGAAAAAAAGGGGAATTTTTTGTTTTTATATTTATTTTCGAATAAAATAAAAAGTGGAAGATGCGAAGGAGGGTTACATATGTCTGAAGAAATGAACTTAAGTGTAAACGAAGGATTTCAAGAAGGAGATATCGTAAAGGGTGTTGCTGAGCAAGTAGAGGAAAAATCAGTAACAGTTACAATAGAAGGTGCTCCATTCGATGGGATTGTCCCAATTAGCGAACTATCAAGCTTACACATCGAAAAGGCTTCTGATGCCGTATCGGTGGGGGATACACTAGAACTGATGATCACTAAGGTAGAAGAGGAAAACTTCGTGCTGTCAAAACGTAAAGTAGATGCGTTGAAGGCATGGGATGAACTAATTCAGAAATATGAAGCAGGCGAAGTATTCGAAGCCGAAGTGAAGGATGTAGTGAAGGGCGGCTTAGTCGTTGATTTAGGTGTGCGTGGCTTTGTTCCTGCATCGTTAGTAGAAGATTATTTTGTAGAGGATTTCGAGGACTACAAAGGCAAAACAATGAGCTTTAAAATTACCGAGCTTGACCAAGAGAAGGGCCGCTTAATTTTATCTCACCGCGCTGTTGTGGAAGAGGAAAAGGCTTCTAAGAAAAAAGAAGTCATCCATAATATCAAGGAAGGCGATGTTCTAGACGGCAAAGTACAGCGTCTAGCAAGCTTTGGTGCTTTCGTAGATCTAGGTGGAATCGACGGTCTTGTGCATATCTCTCAAGTAGCGCATGAGCATGTAGATGATGTGTCTGCAGTTCTTTCAGAAGGACAAGAAGTAAAGGTAAAGGTTCTTTCAGTCGATTATGATAATGAAAGAATCGCCCTATCCATTAAAGAAACATTACCTGGACCTTGGTCTGGTGTAGAAGAAAAAGCTTCTAAAGGCTCTATTTTGACTGGTAAGGTCAAACGCCTTGTGTCATTTGGTGCTTTTGTAGAAGTGTTCCCTGGAATTGAAGGGCTTGTACACATTTCACAAATTTCGCACAAACACATCAACACACCGCACGAAGCGTTGAAAGAAGGCCAGGAAGTACAAGTGAAGGTACTGGATGTCAATGAAGCGGAACGCCGTCTATCATTGAACATTAAAGACTTGATCGAAAATCCGGATAAGGAAGAGGAGTTCGACTACGAACTGCCGGAAGAAAACACTGGCTTCTCATTCAGTGATGTCATTGGGGATCAGCTGAAGAAGTTTACAGAAAAATAAGCAATAACGTAAAACAGACGAGCTATAAGGCCCGTCTGTTTTTTTATCGGCTTTCTTTAAAATAAGCTGCGGGAGGGTATGATAATAAATAACGGAAGCGGTTTTGAATGTTGTGAAAACATGCTATACTGTCAAGATTGATGTATAATACACATTTGAGAAGAAGTTTGGAAGGATGATAACAGATGACAAAACCAGTAATCGCCATCGTTGGTCGTCCGAACGTAGGTAAATCGACAATTTTCAACCGTATTGTTGGAGAGCGTGTCTCAATCGTGGAAGATATTCCAGGGGTAACACGTGACCGTATTTATAGTTCGGCAGATTGGTTAGCACATGAATTCAATATTATTGATACAGGCGGGATTGAAATCGGGGACGAGCCGTTTTTAGAGCAAATCCGCCAACAGGCAGAAATTGCCATTGACGAAGCGGATGTCATTATCTTTATGACGAATGGCCGTGAAGGTGTGACTGCTGCTGATGAGCAGGTTGCAAAAATTTTATATAAAACGAAAAAACCCATTGTACTGGCAGTTAATAAGATTGACAACCCAGACATGCGTGAAATGATTTATGATTTTTATTCGCTAGGCTTTGGCGATCCGTTTCCGATTTCAGGATCGCACGGTATTGGACTTGGGGATTTATTGGATGAGTGTGCAAAACATTTCCCGAAGGAAGATGAAACACAATACGACGAAGATGTTATCAAGTTCTCCTTGATCGGTCGTCCAAACGTCGGAAAATCTTCATTAGTAAATGCATTTCTAGGACAGGACCGCGTTATCGTCTCGGATATTGCGGGAACGACTCGTGACGCGATCGATACACCATATACGTATGAGGACCAAGAGTATGTCATCATTGACACAGCAGGAATGCGTAAAAAAGGAAAGGTGTACGAAACGACGGAGAAGTACTCCGTATTACGTGCATTACGAGCGATTGAACGCTCAGACGTTGTGTTGGTCGTACTGAATGCTGATGAAGGTATTCAAGAGCAGGACAAGAAAATTGCCGGTTATGCACATGAAGCAGGAAAAGCGATCGTTATTGTTGTTAACAAATGGGATGCCATTGAAAAAGATGAAAAGACGATGAATTTCTATACACAGCAAATCCGTGAGCATTTCTTATTCCTTGACTATGCACCGCTTGTTTTCGTATCTGCAAAAACAAAACAACGTGTACATCAGATTCTGCCTGTTATTCAGCGTGTAAGTGAAAACCATGCGATGCGTATTCAGTCTTCTATCCTAAATGAAGTAATCGAGGATGCGGTGGCTCGTAATCCGGCTCCAGCGGATAAAGGCCGTCGTCTGCGCATTTATTATGCGACGCAAGTAGCGATCAAGCCGCCGACATTTGTTGTATTTGTCAATGACCCAGAGCTGATGCACTTCTCTTATGAGCGTTTCTTAGAGAACCGCATCCGTGAAACGTTTGACTTTGAGGGAACTCCAATTCGTTTAATTACACGTGCGCGTGATTAATTCGGTAAGGGGGAGATTGGATGGAACAGGTAACGGTATTAGGGGCTGGATCTTGGGGGACGGCGCTGGCCATTGTATTAGCCGAAAATGGCCATGATACACTTTTATGGACCCATCGTCAGGATCAAGCAGAGGAAATTAACACTGAACATACAAATAAAAAATATTTGCCAAACACAGTATTGCCAGCTGGTCTGCGTGCTACAGCGTCTCTTGAGGAGGCTGCAGGACACGGCAAGACGATCGTTGTCGCAGTACCGACAAAAGCAATACGGGAAGTCTGCGGTGAAATCTCTAAGCTGTTGATGGAACCGAAGCTATTTGTCCACGTTTCAAAGGGAATTGAGCCGGATTCATTGCTGCGTATTTCTGAATTAATGAAAGAAAGCATTAAATCGGAGCTGATTGAGGAAATTGTTGTGTTATCAGGGCCTTCCCATGCAGAAGAGGTTGTCCTGCAGCACCCAACGACAGTAACAGCAGCGTCAGCGTCACTTGAAGCAGCAGAAAAGGTGCAGGATTTATTCATGAGTCAATACTTCCGTGTTTACACGAACGATGACGTTGTCGGTGTGGAAATGGGCGGAGCTTTGAAAAATGTAATAGCACTCGCAGCCGGAATCACAGATGGATTATCATATGGGGACAATGCAAAGGCAGCGCTTATTACGCGAGGGCTTGCTGAAATTACACGTCTTGGTGTCAAGATGGGCGGAAATCCTTTTACATTTGCTGGACTGACAGGCATGGGTGATTTGATTGTTACATGTACAAGTGTCCATTCCCGCAATTGGCGGGCAGGCAATATGCTTGGAAAAGGCTTAAAGCTAAAAGAGGTGCTTGAGCAAATGGGAATGGTCGTTGAAGGTGTACGTACGACGAAAGCGGCTTATCAATTGGCACAGGAATATGATGTGCCAATGCCAATTACAACGGCACTCTACGATGTCTTATTTAACGACAAGGAGCCGAAGCAGGCTGTCGATGAACTGATGATCCGTATGAAAAAGGCAGAAATTGACGAGCTTCGCTAAGTGCACCCGACAAATTTCTGTCTAATAATAAGTTCTAACTTTCATTCGATAGTTTAGACTGCAGATGTCGAGAGAATTTTAATAATTTGTTCACAAATATAGGAGGCACGCGTATGTGTCTCCTATTCTTTTATGTAAGAAAACGGTATAATTACTAGCAGTGTGAACATTTGAAACAGGAAAGGCGGTTTTTTCTTTGAATCCAGTTTTATCAATGGATTACTCGATGTTTGTCCTAAATGCACGCGGTCCGCTGGCGGCAATGCCTGCTATGGATGTGATGTGGGTTTCTTTTTACTCCATAGGGCTGATGCTCGTTTCCGTTTTAATCGTATCTGCGGTACGTAAATGGGTACATAATGGATTTTTATCACTAATTTTCAGACTGATTGCTTTTGGTTTATTCTTCATTGGAACAATTTTAATGGTGCTGGTTGTTGCAACATGGCCGGCTTAAAAGATGGAAGGTGAAAAAATGAAAAAGTACCTGCTAATCGGTCTTGCCCTGACAGTATCAATCATCTTGTCAGCGTGCGGCAGCTTATATAAGGATGAAGAGCAGCAAAGAGTACAGCAGACTCCCGATTTAGACCTGCTAAATTCCGTGCAGCGTGCGGTAGATGCATATCAACAGGATACAGGTGTCTTGCCGATTAAAAATAGTGAAGAAGATACTGATCTATTTGTCAAATATCAAATTGACTTTTCAAAGCTTGCGAACGGGGGGTACCTTGTAAAATCGCCAGATAATTCATTTGAACAGGGAGGAATCTTCCAATATGTCATTTGGAATGCGGAAGAAAAACCGACTGTTAAATTGATTGACCTTCGAATGACGGAGCGTCTGCGCGAAGTGAATATCCGGTTCATGGCTACAGAATACCCTCAGTTTAAAGAGCGCATTGCGGATTATGTCTATACAATCAACTTCGATAATATTGGCTATAAAACAGATGTAGCAGTGGATAGTCCGTATTCAAGCAGCCTTTTGCCGCTTGTTGTGTCGAGTGATGGGGATGTGTATGTGGATTATTCGATTGATTTACAGCAATTTATTAATGATAAAGGGCTGAAGCCTGCCCAAGGGGAAGATATCCGTCATCTGCTTGCAGATGAATATCCGGTAGTGCCCGCTTATTCATTGCCTTACACTGTAAATGAAAAAAATGAAGTAGTCTTTATGTACGATCCGGTAACTGAAAGAGAAGCACGAAAAGAGCAGCTGCGCCAGCAACAGCAAGAACTAGAACAAGATAAACAAGAAGATAGCGAAAAATAATGGAATGCTTCTCGTAATTTACGAGAAGCATTTTTCATATTTTGTTATGGAATTCATACAATGATAATACGTAAAGGGGGAGCCGTATGTCAGAACAAGTATTTAAACAGTTGGCTGAACGCACAAATGGAGATGTATATATCGGTGTTGTGGGTCCTGTTCGAGTTGGGAAATCAACGTTTGTCAAAAAAGTAATGGAAATGGTAGTGCTGCCGAACATCGAATTTGATGATGAACGGAAGCGTGCATTGGACGAGCTGCCGCAAAGTTCGCCTGGACCAGTCATTATGACGGCTGAGCCGAAATTCGTTCCTGCACAAAGTGCTCAGATTGCGATTGGAGACAATGGTTTATCGTTTCGTATTAGGCTGGCAGACTGTGTAGGGTATGTTATTGACGGGGTAAAAGGGTATGAGGATGAGAATGGGCCGAAGTTTGTTCAGACACCTTGGCATAATGAACCTATTCCATTCCAAGAGGCAGCAAAAATCGGTACAGATAAAGTTATTCGTGATCATGCGAACATTGGGGTTGTAGTAACGACCGATGGAACGGTAAATGGTATTAAGCGTTCTGCCGCAGAAGTCGCTGAAAGACAGGTAATTGAGGAACTTCAGGAAATCGGAAAGCCATTTGTTATTGTATTGAATAGTACGATGCCTGCCCATGAAAATACGATTCGGCTACGTAACGAATTGCTGGAGAGATACAATGTGCCGGTGCATGCAGTTGCAATCGAGCAGCTATCGAAAAAGGACATCACTTATATTTTGCAGGAGGCACTATATGAGTTTCCAGTTGAAGTTATTGATGTAGAAAAGCCGGATTGGCTGGATGTCCTGGAAGATATTCATCCACTTAACCTGGCATTGAACGAGGCAATCGAGCATATGACATCTGTGATCGGTAAAATCCGAGATGTAGAGCATGCAACGAACGTGCTGTCGCAAATCGACTTTGTAGAAAAATGTGAGCTGCAGGAGGTGGACCCTGGTCTCGGTGCAGCAACTATCCGTCTGGATATTACGGGCGATACGTACAAGTCCGTGTGCAATGAATGGCTGACGGAGCCGATAGATACGAAAAAAGAATGGCTCCTGTTTATCAAGGAATCGGCACAGGCAAAAGAAGAACAGAAGCGCTTCAAGGATGCCATCGAGCAGGCGAGAAGAGATGGCTACGGGGTGACATTGCCGACGATGGACGAATTCTCGCCAAGCGAACCTGAGCTCATCCAGCAAAATAACTTCTACGGCGTGCGTATGAAGGCAAAAGCGGCTTCATATCATATTATCCGGATTGATATGGGATCAGAGTTTTCACCGCTCATTGGTTCGGAATTCCACAGTCAGCAATTACTGAAGGATCTAAAATATGCTTTCCAGCATGATCGAGAAGCGCTTTGGAATACACAATTATTCGGAACACCTCTTCATGAGGTGCTTAAAGAAAGTATTCGCTATAAGATGGATGCTATACCTAAAAATGCCAAAGAACGTATGCGTCTCACAATCGAGCGTATGGTAAATGAAGGCGAGAGAGGCATTGTAACGTTTGTAATTTAAAAAGGGTAAGGAAAAAACAGGATAGATTTTTACTTAGAACGGTGACAAAATTAGTAATTTTGCACTGTTCTTTTTCATTTTCTTCGAAAAAAGAACCGATAACACGAAAAAACCGGTTAATTACAGTTGCAGTGCGGTTTCTCTTATGTTAATCTTTTTACATGATTTAGGTTCATGACCCTTTGAGAGGAGGTGAATGGTGTGAATAAAACAGAATTAGTAAACTCTGTTGCTGAAGCTGCAGGTCTTTCTAAAAAGGACGCTTCTAAAGCAGTTGAAGCTGTATTTGATACAATTCAAGATGCTCTTGCAAAGGGTGACAAAGTACAATTAATCGGTTTTGGTAACTTCGAGGTACGCGAACGCGCAGCTCGTAAAGGTCGTAACCCACAAACAGGTGACGAGATCGAAATCGCTGCGAGCAAGGTACCTGCTTTCAAACCAGGTAAAGCGCTTAAAGATGCTGTAAAATAATACACATCCGTAGTTACATAGAGCAGCCTTCCATGATTTTGCATGGAGGCTGCTCTTTTTTTACTTTTATTAACTGAATTCTACCCCCTTATAAATAGTAAGGTGAATGAGCATGCAATTAATCACGCTGAGGCTTGAATGATATAGAAGAAGTCGAGATGTTTCTTGTTAAATAACTATTAAAGCAATCGTGCTTCGGACTCACAGGATATTGTAAGTTGCCACAAGGCACGACGCTTTAAGCCTTCACTCTTTTATTCCTGTGCGTGGCAAGCACGCTAGGTGGTGTGTTCCAGCGCTTGTCGCAGCAAAACAAGTGCGAATGCACTTTTCTTGTATGAATTTTTACATATTTTTTATAAATAGAGCAAGCATTTTTGAACTTGTAGGGCGATTGTGCTACGATTCTTGTGTTATGTTGAACGCCTGTGATCTCTTCTCAAAGCTGGTAAAGAGCTTCTAGTATATAGAGGAGCGATAGATAAGAGTGCAGGTATGTAATAAAGGTGGATATAAATTCGCAGCGGCGATTTAGAATTTTAGGAGGCAATTATGTCGAATGTTGATTTAAAAAAGATTGAAGAAGCGGTTAAAATGATTTTAGAGGCAGTGGGCGAAGATGTAAATCGTGAAGGATTGCTCGATACACCGAAACGTGTTTCCAAAATGTATGCGGAGATGTTCAGTGGATTACAGGAAGATCCACGGGACTATTTCAGTACAGTATTTCATGAGGAGCATGAAGAGCTGGTGCTTGTAAAAGATATCCCGTTTTATTCAATGTGCGAGCATCATCTCGTGCCTTTCTATGGGAAAGCCCATGTTGCATACATACCGAAGGATGGAAAAGTAGCGGGTCTGAGCAAACTCGGCCGCTGTGTAGAGTCAGTAGCGCGTCGTCCGCAGCTCCAGGAGCGTATTACGTCGACAGTTGCAGATACAATTATGGAAATGCTAGAACCAAAAGGGGTTTATGTTATCGTCGAAGCGGAGCATATGTGCATGACAATGCGCGGCTTAAAGAAGCCGGGTGCAAAAACGGTCACTTCAGTTGCTCGCGGTATTTATGAAACGGACGATGTGAAGCGCCGAGAAATCATTTCCTTTATTCAAATGTCTTAATTTATATAGAATTATGTTATGATGAATGAAGAAACTGTTGGTATGAGGAGAGAGTTGGCAATGACACAACCTGACTATATAATCATTGAGGCGTTGGAAGACGGAGTGCATGTCATCGGCTTAACACGCGGAACGGATACAAAATTCCATCATTCAGAAAAGCTGGATGCCGGTGAAGTAATGATTGCACAATTTACAGAACATACTTCAGCTATGAAGATTCGTGGGAAGGCAAAGATCCATTCGTCCCACGGGATAGTTGAAAGTAGCGGAAAAAAGTAATAGACCGTATCCGCGATTTCAATACAACACCAAGTTGACTATGCTATAATGGAGCATAGTTACTTTAGTGAAATGGAGCACTATTTATGGATGCAACAACGATTGGCCAAGCTGTAGGTCAACTGAAAACATATATATTGGATAATATTCGGCACAACACACTGTTGAAATACACTGGCACACCGCTGTTAAATGAAAAGCAGCTATTTTTTTTGCTGTTGCCGAAGCTGAATGGGGAAGTATGGACTGAAGAGACAACAACAAGTGCTATGACGGTTGGAATTGTCCATGCATCGTTGGCGGAACATGATAAGATCCATGAAACAGATGCTACCTCCAAGGAACAGCAGCTGACGGTTTTATCCGGAGACTATTATAGCGGACGTTATTATCAATTGCTGGCGCAGACTGGCAATATTGAGTTAATTCGAAGATTATCAGAGGCAATTGTAGATCGCTGCGAGCATGAAATAACGGTGTATGAGAGAGAAGGCCGGAATTTTCAGGATTGGGTAGTTGTCCTCACTGTTATTGAAACTGCTCTGATTGAACGCTTTTTTTATGTATATCAGTTTGACGAATACCTTGAAGTTATGCAGGAAGCGTTAACAGTGGCTCGTTTGAATAGAGAGCTGCATGCTCTTTTAGCAGGTAAGCCGTCTATCTATGTAAGCTGTATGCAATTTAGTCTTGAAAAACAAGCTGTTGAAAAGGAACTTCAGCAGGAAATCAGCAAGCGTAAACAAACATTGAATGCAACACTTGAAGCAAGTACGTATAGCGAGGCGCTGAAGGAGGCAATTGTCGACATAGTGTCTTGAAAGTTCGTGGACAAAGAAAGGTTTTGAGAAAATGGCAAAAGCGAAGGAACAACGTGTACATGAAGTATTCGAACAAATTTCAGACAGCTATGACAAAATGAATTCCGTCATTAGTTTCCAAATGCATAAATTGTGGCGTGATGATGTCATGAAACGTATGAATGTTAAAAAGGGTTCCGTATGTCTGGACGTTTGTTGTGGAACGGCTGATTGGACAATTGCTCTAGCGAAAGCAACTGGCGGAGACGGCATCGTAAAAGGCCTTGACTTTAGTGAAAACATGCTGAGCGTTGGTAAGAAGAAGGTACTGCCTTATGACTTTGTGGAATTGATTCATGGCAATGCAATGGAACTGCCATTTGAGGATAATACATTCGACTATGTAACAATAGGATTTGGGCTGCGAAATGTGCCAGATTACATGCAGGTACTGAGCGAAATGAACCGTGTATTGAAACCGGGCGGCATGGTTGTATGCCTAGAGACATCACAGCCGGAAATCCCTGGTTATCGCCAATTATTCCGTCTGTATTTTAATTACATCATGCCGATGTTTGGCAAATTGTTCGCTAAAAGTTATAAGGAATATTCATGGCTGCAGGAATCGGCAAATGATTTTCCAGGCATGAAAAAGCTGGCTGCGATGTTCCGGGAAGCCGGTTTTGAAAAGGTAACATATAAAGGCTACAGCGGCGGGGCGGCAGCAATGCATATGGGCTTTAAAAAAGAAATTTAGTGGGAGAAGGTTTGTTCACGTGGAAAAGATGAAGTTGAAGTTGCTCTATGCTGACCTGAAATCAGATATAGAAGTCATCGAAAAAGAATTAGAAACAGCGTTGAACTCGTCTTCACACTTGTTAAATGACGCCTCCCTTCACCTTCTGCAAGCGGGCGGAAAGCGGATACGTCCTGTATTTGTTTTGCTCAGCGCCAAAATGGGGCGGTATGATATTGAGCGTGTAAAACATATTGCTGTCCCGCTTGAACTGATACATATGGCGTCACTCGTCCATGATGATGTCATTGATGACTCGGAAATGAGAAGAGGAGAACGTACGGTTAAAGCGCAATGGAACAATCGGGTAGCGATGTATACGGGCGATTTTATTTTTGCACGTGCGCTTGAGCATGTAACGGTTATCCAACATCCGCGCGTTCATCAAATATTAGCACGGACGATGGTGGAAATCGTGAATGGCGAAGTAATCCAAATCGAAGACAAGTTTCGATTAGACCAGAATATTAAGGATTATTTCCGCCGTATTAAACGAAAAACAGCTCTGCTGATTGAATCCAGCTGTGAGCTTGGGGCAATTGTCGGAGAGGTAGAGCCGGAAAATATACGACGATTGAAGCGTTATGGTTATTTCGTAGGCATGAGCTTCCAAATTGTCGATGATATCCTTGATTTCACAGCAACAGATAAGGAGCTAGGAAAACCTGCTGGCAGTGATTTACTGCAAGGGAATATTACACTGCCTGCACTGCTGCTAAAGGATGATCCGCACGTACGTCCGTATATCGACAAGGTGATCGAGGGGACGCTATCTGAGGAAGAACGGAAAGAAATGCTAAAGCTTGTTCGTAGATCGGATGCGATTCAGGAAGCTGCAAAAATCAGTGACAAATATTTAAAAAAAGCATTGAAGGAAGTAGAGGCACTGCCTTCACATCCAATGAAAAAGAAATTGCGTGATATCGCCTTATTTATGGGAAAACGTAAATTCTAGGTATTGCTTGCACCGATAATGTTATTTTGGTAATATTTATCGGTAGGTGAAAAAACCTGTATCCAATTTAAAGGAGTGTTAAAATAATGGCTATCGAAAAAACTTTTTTAATGGTTAAGCCAGACGGCGTTGAACGTCAAGTAATCGGTGACATCATCGACCGTTTAGAGCGTCGCGGCTTCACAATGCGCGGAGCTAAATTAATGAACGTATCACGTGACTTAGCAGAAAAACACTATGCAGAGCACAGCGAGCGCCCATTCTTCGGTGAATTAGTAGACTTCATTACTTCAGGTCCTGTATTCGCGATGGTATGGGAAGGCGAATCTGTAATTTCTCTAGCTCGTATCATGATCGGCGCTACAAAGCCATCTGAATCTCAACCTGGTACTATCCGTGGTGACTATGCAGTAACTGTATCTCACAACGTAATCCACGGTTCTGATTCTCTTGCTTCAGCAGAGCGTGAAATCGGTCTTTGGTTCGGCGAAGAGTTAGTTTAATTTAAAACTACTATACAAATAGCTACTCACTCTAGGTGATAGCTATTTTTTTGTGCTTTCATTTCTATAAATACCTAATTTTGTGGTATGCTACCAATGTAAAAGGCGGAGGAGATGATAAATAATGTGGACAGCAATCGGGCTGATTGCAGTAGTAGCGATTATTGCGGATATGGTGACAAAAAATAAAAGCATCGAGTTGAAGCGTCTAAAACATGAAATCGAACTAGAGCAGCTGCGCCTTAAAGCGTTCGATAAAGAGACGGAAAGAATGCGCCTGGAGCTGGAGCAGTCAAAGCAGGCATTAATCGAAATGAAAAAAGAGGCATAGAAATCACCATTCTATAGGCAGAGCAGTGAGCAGGCAGAGAAATTCAGCACCTGACCACTGCTCTTTTTGTGAATATCGATAGATCTTACTTCATAGGCCCAACTTATTAGAAAAGCATCTGAAGATTTTATCCTCCTGTTCTTTTGTTAAATAGGAAAACATATTTTAAAGATTCAAAAATACTAGAATAAAAAGGAGGACATATGGTCTATGCTGAAATTATGAAGGAATTTAAATTTCCTTCTATATAAAATGGAAAAGTTAGGATAAATCTATTGAATGAGCAGATGAGATAGTAGATAATTTTGGTATGGAGCGAAAAAGGAATGCAAGTGAGCTATTGGCATAAAAAGTTACGATAAAAAGGAAGTAAAATATGGAAAGGAAGTTGTTATAAATGTGGGTATTAATACCGATTATTGCAATCTTAATTGGAGGGGCTATTCCGCTTACAGCTATTTATACGGTCCATAAAAGATCGCAGACCAAGCTGCAGATTCAATTGGCTGAAAAAGAACTATTACTGGAGGAGCAGCGCCTGCAAATAATAACGCATGAAACGGAGAAAATGCGCCTGGAGCTTGAACAATCCAAAATGGTGCTGGAATCTCATAAGCGTCTGGAATTTACTGAATAGTATTTTTAGTAGAGAGCAACAAATAAGATTCAAGGAGTTTTAACAGATTTACTATTTCTGTAAGGTCCATTTTCCGCTATAATGAATGATACAATGCGTCAGAGGGGAAGATGTGGCACGATGTCAGATTATGAACAATTTATTGAAGGCATAAAGCGAAGAACAGGGATTGACCTGGCGTTATATAAAGAAGCGCAAATGAAACGGCGCCTGACGTCTTTATATGAGAAGAAAGGCTATAAAAATTTTGTGGAGTTTCTTTCGGCTCTAGAAAAGGACCGCGATTTGATGAACGAGTTTCTCGATCGTATGACCATCAATGTATCCGAGTTTTATCGTAACGGCAAGCGATGGGAAGTATTGCAAAATAAAATTTTACCGAAGCTGCTGGCTGCGAACAAGCGACTGAAAGTTTGGAGTGCTGCCTGCTCTACTGGTGAAGAGCCATACAGTTTGGCGATGGTGCTGTCTCATTACATACCGCTGTCTCAGATTAACATATTGGCCACTGACCTGGATGAAAATGTGATTCAAAAAGCAAAGTTAGGACTTTATCCCGAAAGGTCTCTTGCAGAGGTGCCGAAAGATGTACAAGCTAAATATTTCAAGCAAGAGGGGCCGTATTATAAAGTAAGTGAGGATATTAAACGTACGGTAGGCTTCAAGAAGCATAATTTATTAAAGGATCATTATGATTCCAATTTTGATTTAATTGTTTGTCGAAACGTAATGATTTACTTTACTGAAGAGGCAAAAGACCAGATTTATGAGAATTTCAGCAAATCTTTACGCCCAGGTGGTATTCTATTTGTAGGATCTACCGAACAAATTTTTAACCCGGGCCGTTATGGATTCGAGGTAGAGGATACATTCTTCTATCGAAAAAAATAGAAGCGGTTGGTCATAAGGCATGCAGGTTGCTCAATGAGGCTGAACGTTCATACGGGATACCGGCGCTTTTCGTCTTTACACGAAAGGCGTTGTTTATTTAGCGGGCCGGAAAAGGGCAAGCGGAGATTCTGGTAGTAAAGCGTGACAGTTTACTATGAAATATTGATGCTAGGTATGGCATTTTAGCTTCTCAACACAAGTCTCACACCTTTATAAGAGGTAGAATGTCTTCAAGAAATGATACATTTTTGATAGATACGCTACCGTGTACAAAAAGAAGTAAAAAACCTCCGGAGCGGTTATGCGGAGGTGTTGTTGAATGAAGAACGTTCAGAATATTCATAACTAACGAAGTTTATTTCCGCATACGTACTGTATTTTACAGTCAGATATGTTATAGTGAAAAATACATACTTTAGCGAGTTGAAGGGAGAAAGTGTTTTATATGCGGTACTTAACAGCAGGTGAGTCTCATGGACCACAATTAACAACAATTATTGAGGGATTGCCTTCTCTTCTGCCAATCTCAGCAGAGAAAATTAATTATGATTTGAAGCGTAGACAGGGCGGGCATGGTCGCGGCCGACGTATGCAGATTGAAACAGATACGGTAGAGATTGTATCGGGCGTACGTCACGGCAAGTCATTAGGGTCACCTGTTGCTCTTGTCGTGACAAATGATGATTGGAAGCACTGGACAAAAATTATGGGTGCAGCAGAACTGCCGGAAGATGTTGATCCTAACGAAATTAAGCGTCAAATTTCCCGCCCGCGTCCTGGACACGCGGATTTGGTCGGGGGTATTAAATATGGACATCGTGATTTACGCAATGTATTGGAGCGTTCTAGCGCCCGCGAAACAACTGTCCGTGTAGCTGTAGGCTCCGTTGCAAAAGCATTGTTAAACGAATTAGGCATATCGGTTGTATCTTACGTAACAGAAATTGCGGGTATTAAAGCAGATGTCTCGAAGGTAGCTGGGAAATCAATAGAAGAAATCCGTACTATTATTGAGGAGGACCCTTGCTATACAGTAGACCCTGAGGCCTCTGCCAAAATGGTAGAAGCAATCGACGCGGCGAAAAAAGCGGGCGATTCTATTGGGGGAATCGTAGAAGTTATTGTAGAAGGGCTTCCGGCAGGTATTGGTTCATATGTACATTACGACCGCAAGCTGGATGGAAAACTGGCGCAGGCGATGCTTTCTATCAATGCATTCAAGGGAGTGGAATTCGGCATTGGCTTTGAAGCAGCACGTAGACCAGGCTCACAGGTGCATGACGAAATTATTTGGGATGAAGAGAGTGGTTATACACGCAGAACGAACAATCTAGGCGGACTGGAAGGCGGTATGACTACAGGTATGCCAATTGTTATGCGTGGTGTGATGAAGCCGATCCCGACACTTTATAAACCGTTGAACAGTGTGGATATCGAAACGAAGGAAACGTTTAAAGCGAGCGTTGAACGCAGTGATAGCTGTGCAGTACCGGCAGCTTCGGTTGTAGCAGAGCATGTTATTGCCTGGGAAATCGCAGCGGCTATTGTAGATCAATTCCATAGCGATCAGCTGCCCCATTTGAAGGCTCAAATCGAGGAAATGCACAAGCTTGCAAAGGAGTTTTAAAAATGAAGATTCCAGTTCGTGCAGCCTCCCATCAATATGAAGTAATTATTGGCAGCGGTATGCTGAAAGAAGCGTTTGAAAGTTATAGGGATTTATTTGAAACGGCTGATCAGCTAATTGTACTGACGGATGAACATGTATGGGCAGCACAGGGAGATTATTTTACTTCCTCGTGCCCCTATTCATTTCACAAATTGATTATGCCTGCAGGAGAAAGCTGCAAGTCATTTGATAACTTCAACGCTGCACACACTTTCCTGCTTAAAAAAAAATGTACACGTAAATCGCTGATTATCGCATTAGGAGGCGGTGCAGTAGGCGATCTTGCAGGTTTTGTCGCTGCTACATATATGCGCGGAATCCCATTCGTCCAAGTGCCTACAACGATTCTAGCGCATGACTCTGCGGTAGGCGGTAAGACAGCTATTAATCATGCACTTGGCAAAAATATGATCGGCGCTTTCTACCAGCCGGAAGCTGTGCTATACGATATACGGTTCCTTAAGACGCTGCCGACCAGGGAAGTTCTCTCAGGGATGACAGAGGTAATCAAACATGCGATGATTTCCGACCCGGCTTGGCTAAATGAATTGATGCAGCAAAAAGTCTCACACCTTGATGAACTGATGCTTGCTGACTATTTGGCAAAAGGAGTGTCAGTGAAGGCAAGAATTGTGGAAGAAGATGAGACAGAACAATCAGTACGTAAGTTTCTAAACCTTGGGCACACGTATGGTCATGCTATTGAAGCAGCGGCTGGTTACGGGGGGCTGGCCCATGGTGAAGCAGTGATGATCGGACTTGTGTACTGCTTGCTGTTGAGCGAAAGATACGGAGCGATCACGCGAGACGTTACGATACAGTTCTATCAGTTCGCACGTGAAAACGGCTACCCATTTGACGCTGTAAATAATTATACTTTTGCACAGCTAAAGGATTATTTAGTAAAGGATAAAAAAGCGGATTATGGTCAATTGCAGTTCGTCTTGTTAGAGGACATCGGCAAGCCATATATAAAGAAAATCGAGCTTTCGGAGTGTGAGGAAGTCGATGCTGAATTAAGAAAATTACTATCGGAGGTGGAATGATGATTCGCGGTGTTAGAGGAGCAACGACAATTCCTATAGATAAAGAGGATTTTGTATGGGCGGAGACAGCATTCCTTGTTGTTGAGATGGCAAAGGAAAATAATATTGTACCGGAAGATATCGCATCCATCACGATTTCAACAACGACAGATATTAAATCTGCCTTTCCAGCTAAATCAGTCAGGTCGATGGATGGCTGGCAATATGTGCCGATCATGTGTACACATGAGATGGACGTACCAGGTGGCCTGCCGCTATGTATCCGTGTACTGATGCATGTAAATACAGAAGCAGCACAGCAGGATATAAAGCATGTATATTTACATGATGCAGTAAAATTAAGACCAGATTTAGTGCGGAAATAGGATAAAGAGGAGAAGTGCAAAATGAAATGGAAACAACAGATTCACGGAATGAAAGCATACCAGCCAGGTAAACCCATTGAAGAAGTGAAAAAAATGTATGGCTTAGACGAAGTAATAAAGCTTGCGTCTAATGAAAATCCCTTTGGCAGCTCGCCGAAAGTAAAGGCATTTTTACAGCAGGATGAATCAATCCATGCGATTTATCCAGACGGGTATGCTCAGGATTTGCGTACAGCAGTAGCAAATCATCTAGGCATTAAAGAAACAGAGCTTATTTTTGGAAATGGTTCGGACGATTTGATTGCGATTATTACACGTGCATTGTTGTATCCAGGTGTCAATACAGTCATGGCTGACCCTTCCTTCTCTCAATATTGGCATAATGCCGATATCGAAGGAGCAGAAGTGCGTAAAGTACCATGCGTAGATGGACGACATGACTTGCCGGCAATGCTGCAGGCGATCGATGAAAATACATCTGTTATCTGGGTTTGCAGCCCGAATAATCCGACAGGTACACTTGTAACAGATGTAGAACTGCAGGACTTCCTAAAGCAGGTGCCAGCTGATGTTCTTGTGGTACTTGATGAAGCATATATCGAGTATGTGAACGACCCATCACATGAAAATACATTAAAATACTTCCGTCAATATGAAAATGTCATCCTACTGCGCACATTCTCGAAAGCGTATGGTCTTGCTTCATTCCGTATAGGTTATGGCATTGCCCAAGAGCAGACAATTGCCAAGCTAGATCCGGTGCGGGCTCCGTTCAACAATACAATTTTGAGTCAAAAGATAGCAATGATCGCCCTAGAGGATCAAGCATATATTGAGCGCTGCCGTGAAGCCAATGAAAAAGGTAAGCAGCAATTCGTTGAATGGTGCGAAAAACACGGACTACATTACTACCCATCCCAAACTAATTTTGTATTATTTGAAGTGAAGGCAGACAGCAATATCGTATTTGAGGAAATGATGAAAAGAGGCTTCATTATCCGAAGCGGCGCTGCATTAGGAGCACCTGGCTATATCCGTGTAACAATTGGAACGGAGGAACAAAACGCCAAATTCCTATTCTTGCTTGAAGAAGTACTGCAGCTGCAAGGAGTACTTGCATGACGAAGAATGTGCTTGTCATTGGGCTGGGGCTCATTGGCGGTTCGATTGCCCTTGCCCTGCAAAAGTCTCCACAGACAAAAATATTCGGTTATGATGCATTACCGCAAACTAGAGAATTGGCGAAAACGTTAAAAGTTGTTCATGAAATTGTTGAGAATCCAGCAGAAGTGGCAGAGAAAATGGATTTCATTATTTTCGGCACCCCGGTGAGTGCAACACTGAAATGGATGGAGCAGCTAAAGGATTGGGTATTAAAAAAGGGTGTTATCGTCACTGACACAGGCAGTACAAAGGCATTAATCATGAAAAAGGCGGAAGAGCTCAAAGAAATGGGCATTACGTTTATCGGAGGGCATCCGATGGCCGGGTCGCATAAGAGTGGTGTAACAGCAGCAAAGCCATATCTTTTTGAAAATGCGTATTATATGCTGACGCCTTTTGAAAATGAAGAAATAGAAAAGATTGACCAACTCGAAGAACTATTAAAATACACGCTCGGAAAACTTGTAAAGGTTGATGCAGCAGAACATGATCACATGACAGCTGTTGTCAGCCACTTTCCTCATATTGTTGCTGCATCGCTCGTGCACCAGCTGCAGCTGGAAAATGCCCAGCTGCCAATGACGCGTTCACTTGCAGCAGGAGGATTTCGCGATATTACAAGGATTGCCTCGTCCAACCCGATTTTATGGCGGGATATTACTGTCCAAAACCGAGAGGAACTCATCGATCAGCTTGAACAGTGGCTGGCAGAGATGCATCGTGTAAAATCGCTGCTCGTTGACGGCAGCGATGAGATGATTGAGCAATATTTTGCTGTAGCGAAGGAAGTACGTGATGCACTGCCAACTTCATCGGGTGCATTATTTGTACCATACGACTTATATGTTGACGTACCAGACTATCCAGGGGTTATCTCTGAAGTAACGGGCTATCTGGCAGAGGATCAAATCAGCATTACTAATATTCGCATCGTGGAAACACGAGAAGACGTCTTCGGTATTTTGGTTATCAGCTTCAGTTCAGCAGAGGATCGTGAACAGGCGGCAAAATGCATTGCAAGACGGGCAAATTTTGATACGTATATTTCATAAGGCAAAAAGCATGTATGCTTTTTGCTCTTTTTCAAAAGGAGGATTTTTTATGAAAACGATGGATTATAAGCGTCCTGGCCTGCGGGGAGAAATTCAAGTACCGGGTGATAAATCAATTTCACACCGTTCTGTCATGTTTGGCGCTATTGCAGAAGGAACTACAACAGTAGAGGGCTTTCTGCTAGGGGAGGATTGCTTAAGCACAATCGATTGCTTCCGCAAGCTTGGTGTGAAAATTGATGTGGAAGGAACGAATGTAAAAATTGAAAGTGCAGGGATGGATGCGTGGAAGGAGCCGAAAGAGGTACTGTATACGGGTAATTCCGGTACAACGACTCGTCTTATGCTCGGGATCTTATCAGGCACGAAGTTACATACAATCATGACAGGTGACGCATCAATCGGCAAACGTCCGATGCGCCGTGTAGTGGATCCACTTCGGCAAATGGGTGCCCAAATTGCAGGCCGTGATGGAGGGCAGTATACACCGCTTGCTATCCAAGGAACGGAACTTTCATCCATCGATTATACGATGCCTGTAGCCAGCGCCCAGGTAAAATCAGCTATTCTGCTAGCTGGTCTTCGCGCAAAAGGCACGACAATTGTCCGTGAATCGGAAATATCTCGAGATCACACTGAACGTATGCTACGGCAGTTTGGAGCAAAAGTGGAAGCAGCAAACGGCGTTGTTTCCTTTGAAGGAGGACAGAAGTTAAAAGGAACACATGTTAGCGTACCAGGCGATATTTCATCTGCTGCCTTTTTCCTTGTAGCCGGTGCTGTAGCACAAGATAGCGAGATTATTTTGAAAAATGTAGGAGTAAATGAAACGCGTGCAGGTATTATTGATGTATTACAGGCAATGGGAGCTGATTTGGAGGTCGTAATCGAGGACGAACAAGCAGCAGAGCCTACAGCAGCAATTACTGTCCGAACTTCGAACTTGAAAGGGACAACAATTGAGGGAGCAATTATCCCACGCTTAATTGATGAAATTCCTGTCCTTGCTTTACTTGCCACACAAGCACAGGGCAAGACAATTATCAAGGATGCTGAAGAACTAAAAGTGAAGGAAACAGACCGTATTACAGCCGTTGTCACAGAGTTGAAGAAACTGGGCGCGGATATCGAAGCGACGGATGATGGAATGGTTATTAATGGGCCGGTGAAGCTGCATGGCGGAGCCTTGCAGTCTTATGGGGATCACCGTATCGGAATGATGGCAGCGGTGGCAGCACTTATTACAGACGGGCCTGTAGATATTGATGATGCGGATTGTGTTGCCGTATCTTACCCAACGTTTTTTGAACATATTGATTCATTGATTGACGGTTAATCCAGTGAAGGAAGTGTAGGCAGGATAGAATATCTGCTTGTGTCTGCACTTTTCTTCATATAGAAGTATAACTTGCAAAATATTTCAGGATACTGTTTTAACTGAATCCTTTTTCCTTGTTTAGCAATCAATCGTACGGTAGCATAAAGAATGACTAAGATGGAAAAGGTGAAAGTATCTATGGATGAAATGCTACAAGCCATTCAGAATGGCGATCTGCAACAAGTCAATGCGTTTTTAGAAACGTTTTTGATGAATGAAGCGCCGGGGGAGCAATATGAAGCGGCGGAACTGCTTATGCATTATGGTTATTTAGAGGAAGCGAACCGAGTACTCGAACACTTGGCATTCCTATTCCCTGAAGAAGCACAAATTACAATCGACCGAGCAAACGTCTTTATGGAAATGGGAAATGAAGATGAGGCTTTGGAACTTCTGCTTTCCGTGCCGGATGATGCTCCTGAATATCCACAGGCGCTTCTTGTGATGGCGGATTATTACCAGATGCAGGGATTATTCGAGGTGGCGGAAAAGCGGATTAATGATGCACTCGAACTGCTGCCGAATGAACCGCTATTACAGTTCGCTAAGGCTGAGCTGCTATTTGAGACCGGCCGATTCACGGAAGCAGCTCGTATTTACGAGGAACTGTATCAAAAGGATAAGCAATTTGCGGGGGTTCTGCTTGCTGCACGTCTCGCGGAGGTATACCGGGCGGGTGCCGCCTATGAAACGGCGCTCGATTATTATATGGAGGCACTAGAAGAAGAGGTGACACCGGACTTATTGTTCGGATCAGCCTATGCTGCCTTCCAATCGGAAAAATATGAAATGGCCATCCAGCAGCTAGAAGATTTAAAGGAGCTGGATCCCGATTATTTCTCAGGGTACCTGTTACTGGCGGAAAGCTACGCTATGCTTGAAGACAATAAGCGAGCATACAAAGCGATTCAGGAAGGGTTAACGCGAGATGAGTATGACAAGGCTCTATACTTGTTTGCCGGTAAGATGGCGCTGAAGAATAGCCTGCCGGATGAGGCGGAAAAACATCTGCAGCAGGCAATTGCATTAGATCCAGAATATATGGAGGCAACGCTTGTATTGATGTCGATTTATGCGCAGGAAGAGCGCTATGGTGAAGTCATTCAATTATTTGAGCACCTGCAAAATGAAGATTTTGACTGGACAGCCCTTTATCCTTATGTAGCAGAAGCGTATGATAAAGAGGAGGAGTTTGCCAAAGCATATGAAATTTACAAAAACGCATATAATGATTTTAAAGAAGATGTGTCGTTTTTAGAGAAATATTGTTACTTCCTGCTTGAAGACGGCAGGCAGGATGAGGCTTATGCAGTAGCAAAGCAGCTTGCCCACCTAGAACCGACAGAGCAAGAATGGCAAAACTTACTTGAACGCTTTGAATAAAGGGGGAATAGGATGACTTCTTCCATCCCAGTATTAGAGAAAAAAACATTTATACGATGGTTTTTGAAAAACCATCAATTAAAGAGAAGAGAATGTGTGTGGATTTTAAATTATTTGTTAAGTAATGACCGTCTGCTTGAGCACGTCCACTTTGTAGAGGAGGCGCATTATTGTCCGCGTGCGATGGTTATGTCCTCTGTGGAACATACAGGTGTCCCATTCCGCTTCTATAAAGGGAATGTCATGACGAGTGATGCCGAGAAGTCTTTTCATGATTTACGTTTGAATCCAGATGAAAGCATATTCATACAAATTAATTTCCCAAATATTCCGCCACATATACACTACTTGTCTGTGCTCGAAGAAAATCCGTATATGCCTAAATCCCTTCACATCAGTGAGAAGGACCGAGTGATTGCAGAGCAGCTTTTGAAGGATAGTATGCTTGCATTCCAGGAGGAAAAGATCTTGCGCCAAATAGATGAGGCGCTTGATGCAGGGGATAAGGAACGTTTCTTTGAGCTGTCAAATTTGCTGCAAGCTTTGAAACATACCTCATCACAACCATGAGATCTGGAAGGAAGAGAAAGCATGTTTTTTAACGTTAAAGATATAGAACAGTTCCAATCACAAAAGCAATTCATCGACACGGCGATTGTACCGTTGCTTAGTTTAGAGTTTGCTGATGATCGTAGTAGACAAAGCAGTTCAGCGGCAGAGTTTTTAATGTCGCTTACGGCTTTTATCGAACAACAATTCAAAGGCCGGTTGCTTGTAACACCCCCATTTTCCTATACGCCAGCATTAAAAGACGCAATTCGACCAGAAGCGATAAAAGATGAGCTCCAATCAGCAGGCTTTAAACATATCTTTTTTATGACATGTGACCACCATTGGACAACTATCGAGGGGGAAAGAGATGTCATTTGGATGCCAGCTATCCCTCTTGAATCAATGGATAAAGCAGTGAAGCAAAGAATCTTGGAAGACCAGCTAAAGCAGGTCATTCCAACGTTTACGAGTGCCTGGACAAGCGTCTAAACATTTGATTCATCAAATGTTCACAATAAGTCGAAAACGAACGAATGCGTTATTGACCAACCTATTTTATTGATATATCATATATATGTCCTAGTTGTTACTATTTGTAAAAGTATATGTCCGTTGGACTGACCTTTTAGTTAGAGGGGGGAAAAGGATTGAGTAATAATCGAGTAACACGACGCCAATTTTTAACTTACACAATTACAGGTGTTGGTGGATTTATGGCAGCTGGTATGTTAATGCCGATGGTACGTTTCGCAATTGATCCGGTCTTACAGACAAAAGCTGAAGGTGACTTTGTCTTAACAGGTCAAAGAGTTGATGAGCTTACGGAAGCACCAGTAAAAGTTGACTTCTCATATGAACAAGTTGATGCTTGGTACAAGTCTGAAGTAACTGACGCAGCTTGGGTGTATAAGAATGGTGACGAAATCGTAGCGCTTTCACCAGTATGTAAGCACTTAGGGTGTACGGTAAACTGGGCTGGAGATTCAGCATACCCAGACCAATTCTATTGTGCATGTCACGGTGGACGTTATGAAAAAACAGGGGTGAATGTTCCAAACACACCACCAACAGGACCTTTAGATCAATATGAAGTGTCTGAAAAAGATGGCTATTTAATGCTTGGGAAAAAATTCGCAAATAGTTTTGCATAATTTAGTTAGGGGGTACGACATCAGTGCTAAATAAAATTTATGATTGGGTCGATGAGCGTTTAGATATCACTCCTATTTGGCGTGATATTGCCGACCACGAAGTGCCAGAGCACGTTAACCCTGCACATCACTTCTCAGCATTCGTTTATTGTTTTGGTGGATTGACATTCTTCATCACAGTAATTCAAATTTTATCTGGTATGTTCTTAACAATGTACTACGTACCGGACGTAGAGAATGCTTGGAAATCAGTTTATTATCTACAAAACGAAGTAGCTTTCGGTGAAATCGTTCGCGGTATGCACCACTGGGGGGCTTCATTAGTAATCGTAATGATGTTCTTACATACACTTCGTGTATTCTTCACAGGCTCTTATAAGAAACCTCGTGAATTAAACTGGATTGTTGGTGTAGGTATTTTCGGTGTAATGATGGGCTTAGGTTTCACAGGTTATTTACTTCCTTGGGACATGAAAGCGTTGTTTGCAACAAAAGTAGGTATCGAAATCGCGGCATCTGTACCATTTATTGGTGAATATATTAAGATTCTTTTAGCAGGTGACTCGGTAATCCTTGGGGCGCAAACGTTAACACGATTCTTTGCAATTCATGTATTCTTCTTGCCTGCTGTACTATTTGCTTTACTTGCAGCGCACTTTATCATGATTCGTCGTCAAGGTATTTCAGGACCACTATGATTTAAACAATGTTTTGATGATTTTTTAAGGAGGGGACAATATGCAACGCGGAAAAGGAATGAAGTTTGTAGGCGACTCGCGTGTTAAAGCGAATAACCGTATGCCGAACAAGCCAAAAGATTATTCCGAGTATCCGGGGAAAACAGAAGCTTTCTGGCCAGATTTCCTATTAAAGGAATGGATGGTAGGGGCAGTTTTCTTAATCGGCTACCTATTATTGACTGTCGCTCACCCTTCACCACTTGAAGGACCGGCAGATCCAACAAATGCTACTTATACTCCGTTACCGGACTGGTACTTCTTCTTCATGTACCAATTATTGAAATATACTTATGCTTCAGGTGCTTATAATGTAATTGGAGCTGTAGTTATGCCGGCAATTGCATTCGGTGCTTTAGCATTAATGCCATTCCTGGACACTACACCAGAGCGTCGTCCATCTAAGCGTCCATTGCCAACTGCAATCATGCTATTAACTCTTGCTGCGATGGTATTCTTAACTTGGGAATCTGTGCATTCTACAAACTGGGAAACAATTGACGCACAAGGTGAAATTACGGATGCTGACTTAGGGCTGCTGCCTGATGTAGAAGTTGATAAAGAAGCTGACGGGTATTTGATTTATGAAGCAAATGCTTCATGTATTGGATGTCACGGCGGTGACTTTGAAGGGGTTTCCGGTCCAATGCTATTAGGCAACGAATTAACAGCTGAAGAAGTTAAAGAAGTAATTGTTAACGGCCGTGGCGGTATGCCAGCTGGTCAATTCAGCGGTACTGAGGAAGAGCTTGAAGTTTTAGCTCAGTATATTGCAGGTTTAAAAGAAGAGTAGTTATAACAAGAGAGTCAGTTCGCTGGCTCTCTTTTTTTCCAATTCCGCAAAAAAAGTCGAAAAAAGATGAAACTTTGTACGAGTTGAATCGTAAGAATAGGGAGAACATACATGCAAACGTTTTTCATAAAATGCTGGTATCTTTTAACGCATCGTGCGTTTATGACAGTGGTGCTCATTATTAACTTTTTAGGTACTATTTACGGTTATTATTGGTATCAAGGACAATTAGCGGCTACTGAACCAATATTCTATATTTTTGTACCAGATAGTCCGACAGCAAGTCTTTTCTTCTGCTTGGCTCTTGTTGGCTGGCTGTTCGGCAAAAACTTTAAGCTGATGGAAGCTTTGGCATTGATTACATTAGTCAAATACGGTTTATGGGCGGTTGTAATGAACATCCTGACATTAGCTGAATTAGGATCACTAGGTCCAGACGGCTGGATGCTTGTCTTTTCCCATTTTATGATGGCAGTACAGGCAATCCTGTATATCCCGAAGTATGCATTTGGTTTTGGACATGTTGTAATAGGAGCTGTTTGGACATTGCATAATGACGTCATCGACTATGTATTCGACCAAATGCCTGTTTATCGTGTACTCGCGCAATATGCAAATAACATTGGCTACTTTACATTTTGGCTGTCTATTGCTTGTATTGTGCTCGCCTATGTAGTATATAGCAAGCGCAAACATTTGCAAGTGTTCTAAAAACTAGATAAAATTATCTTATAGAAAGCTATTTATAGAAAGGGAGAATATAATTGGGTTTAGGAATGTATATTGTATACTTTGCTGTCATTTTGCTTTTGCCGTTGTATGCACAAATGAAAGTAAAAAGTACGTATCGTAAATTTTCAGAGGTGACTGCACAACGTGGAATGACGGGTGCTCAAGTAGCACGTATGATTTTGGATCATCATGGTTTGACGGATGTACGTGTTGTACCTACACAAGGTATTTTGTCCGACCATTATAATCCAGCTACAAAAACGGTTGCCCTTTCGGAATCTAACTATTATGAATCATCTTTAGCTGGTATTGCAGTAGCAGCCCACGAGGTCGGTCATGCTATCCAACATAAAGAAGCTTACTCTTTTTTAACATTACGTGCTAAACTGGTACCAGTTGCGAATATTTCTTCTAATATGTCTTGGATTTTCGTAATGATTGGGATCTTTGCTTCAAGCTCTGGGTTCCTTTTACTAGGGATCATTCTTTTATTAGCAGGTGTAGTATTCCAAGTTGTTACATTACCAGTAGAATTTGATGCCTCGAAGCGGGCGATGAATGAAGTAGTATCGCTTGGAATCATTGGCAACAATGAGGAAGCAGGTGCTCGTAAAGTATTGAACGCAGCAGCAATGACATATGTTGCAGCAACAGCAGTAGCAGTACTTGAACTTTTACGTCTTGTACTGATTTACACTGGTATGCGTTCGGATGATTAGATTAACCTCCGTCCAAACAGAATTTCTGTTTGGGCGGTTTTTTTGTGGAGGAAAACTATTGATTTTTATTTTTAATTTAGGCTGTTTAGTCATGTAATAGATTCCAGCGACGTATCTTGTAGAGAAAATAGAGGAGGGGGTAAATGGATTTTAGAAAAGCTAGGCTGCAAATCATACTATCCGCCGTCATAGTATTTGTATTTATCGGTGGAATTGCTTATCTATCCATTCTCATTACTAAAAATACTTTGCCCGAAAAAGAATCAGGAGGAAGAGAGGGCGGCTATGCCATTTTTTCACCTGAACAAAAAGAACGTACGGGTGAATTTGCCAAAGAAGAATGGACGACGTACGGGGGAGACTATTACAATCGACGTTATTCTGAATTAAGTGAAGTCAATCTTGGGACAATTCAGGATTTGAAACCTACATGGGCAACAGATTTCGGAACGGGAATAAATGATGATTCCTTAGGGGAGGCGGTTCCGATTGTAGTAGGTGATGTCATGTATGTAGCCGTGGGATCAGGAGATGTAGTAGCATTAGATGCCAAAACGGGGGAAAAATTGTGGGGATATCATCCAAAAATTCAAGAGGTCAAGGAAGATAATTGCTGCAGTAGAGCAACCCGTAGTGTGGCTGTTGCCGAAGGGAAAGTATATGTGAACCGCTTCGATGCAACGCTTGTTGCATTAGACCAGAAAACAGGCAGCGTCATCTGGGAGAAGGAAGTAGCAGATTGGCAGCAAGGATACCGTATCACCAGTGCACCGCTTTATTATAACGGCAATGTTTATACAGGTGTGACCGGCGGAAAGGATGGTCTCACTGGATCGATTATAGCGTTTAGTGCAGAGGATGGAAGAGATATATGGACGTTTGATGGATTACCAGAAGCGTATAACCAGCTGGAAAGCTCGAATGTAGAGGGGGAAGGATTGCACGAAGAGATAGATATAGCACCTGTATGGAACACACCTGCCGTGGATTCTGAATTGGATACAATTTATTTTGCGGCTAGCCTTATGATAGATGAATCTACTAGTAAATATGAGGAGAACCAATTGTATGCTAGTCTCGTAGTAGCTGTTAATGCAAAAACGGGTGAATATAAATGGCATTTCCAGGATGAAAATACAGAAGAGTGGTTTGTAGATGCAGCAAATCCAGTCGTTCTGTTTGATATAGGAGAAGAAGAACAGAAAAAGAAGGCCTTGGGACAGGCAGGGAAGAAAGGTTGGGTATATTTACTTGACCGACAGAACGGAGAACCGCTGTTCGAAGTTAAAAAAGACAAAGACACAGTATTTCAGTGGGAGGATCCAAAGCCGGCAGCAATTCAATCACCTTCTATCGAACAAAATGAAGTACATTCAACTGTAGAAGATGAGGTAGTGGATGGGAATCTGGGTAATGGATTCGAAAGCCGATATACTTCCGCATTCACACCGTTTTGGGATTTTCCCATGATTGAACCTTCCTCACAATACGGGGACAATTGGCAGCCTTCCGCCTATTCTCCGAAAACAGAATACTATTATGTTCTTGGTGAGCCAGAAAAGACAGTAGGGATTAGTGAAAATAAGTCTGCGGAAGATAGGATGTATGTAGGAAATATAAACGAAAAAGCATCAAGTCGATCTAGACAGGCCTTGTTGACAGCATTCGATGTACAGACAAATCAAATTGCCTGGCAGGTAAACTGGCAGCCTGTCGAATATACGAGTATTCTTGCAACAGCTGGGGATATCCTATTTGCCGGGAACAGTAATGGTCAGGTGAGTGCCCTTCATGCTGCGACAGGAAAAGAAGTCTGGAACTATGAAACGAAGGCAGACAGCAATACACCTGCAGTAACATATGAAGCGGATGGAGAACAATATATTTCAGTATTGGCTGTTGAAGGTACTGTAGCAGGAAGTGTCTATCGGCAAAAAATCTATACTTTTAAATTGGACGGAGCATGGGACGGGATAGCAAATGATGCTTCTGCAATCGAGATAAAGGAATAAAATTAAGAAACTAATAAACGGCAGTCCCGGCACGTATAGTACACAGGACTGCCGCTTTATTATTTGCTATAAGAGGCTATGGAGAGGTACGGTTAAAAGGGAAAATAACTAATGAATCGGCTGCTTCTGGTCATCCAGAGTAAAGCCTTCCCCAGCAGCTTCCCGTACCTCGGGTCGGCAGGATACCGATCAGATAGCCGGAGCCACAGGAAGTGGCACTTTTAGGCTATCGCCCGCTGATTGGAGAGGTACGGTTAAAAGGGAAAATAACTAATGAATCGGCTGCTTCTGGTCATCCAGAGTAAAGCCTTCCCCAGCAGCTTCCCGTACCTCGGGTCGGCAGGATGCCGATCAGATAGCCGGAGCCACAGGAAGTGGCACTTTTAGGCTATCGCCCGCTGATTGGAGAGGTACGGTTAAAAGGGAAAATAACTAATGAATCGGCTGCTTCTGGTCATCCAGCGTAAACCCTTCCCCCGCAGCTTCCCGTACCTCGACAATCGACACAAATGCGTGTGGGTCAATCGCCATGATGGTTGATTTCAATCGAACAATCTCATTTCGTGCTACTACACAGTACAGAACATCACGATCTTCCTTTGTAAAATGACCGCGGCCATTAATAATTGTCACACCACGCCCCATCTTTTCTGTAATCGCATCGGCAATCGCATCAGCTTCATTCGATATGATGAATGCACCTTTTGCAGAATAGGCGCCTTCCTGTACAAAGTCAATGACCCGTCCACCGATATAGACAGCAACAAGCGTGTACATCATCGAGCGTGCATCTAGGAAAGTTAGCCAAGAGATTAAGATAACAACTGTATCAAATCCGAACATCGTTTTACCCATTGTCCAGCCTAAATATTTATTAGCAAGACGTGCAAAAATATCAACTCCGCCCGTCGTCCCGCCAAAGCGGAATACGATTCCGAGGCCGATCCCGATAAATACACCGGCGAATAATGCTACAAGCAGCTTGTCGTCCTGTAGATTCATCTGGAATTCATAGGCTTGGAACAGCTTTAAAAACAAGGAAACGGCAATTGTACCGATTAATGTATAAATAAAAGTACGACGACCGAGCAGCTTCCAGCCAAGGATAAACATAGGGATATTTAATAAAAGATTCATAAGAGCAGGATCCCAGCCGAGAGTAAAGTAAAGAATTAAGGTAATTCCGCTAAAGCCGCCTTCCCCTAGCTCATTCTGCATATTAAAATGAACAAAGCCAAAGCTGAATATAGCTGCGCCAAACAGAATGCCTATAATATTTTTTAATTTGATTCCTTTCACAAAAAGACCTCCTTTGACAGATGATGATAAAATATTCCGAAAACTAGTAACTATTTGTGCAACAACAGCAGTATCCTCATTATGTTGCATTTTTCATGTTTTGACAACACAGCGCCATTTCCTATACGATAACAGAGAGGGGTGAATGCATGGAACCAGTAACTTTAACGCAATTACAACGCAAAGTTGATGCATACATCGGCCAGTACGAGGAAGGATATTTCCCACCGTTTGAAATGCTTGCCCGTCTTGCGGAAGAGCTAGGCGAGCTTTCAAGAGAAGTCCAGCATGTATATGGCCATGTAAAAAAGAAGCAGGTAGATCACAATAATATAGAAAAGGAAATGGGAGACCTCTTCTTTACACTCATCTGTTTTGCTAATGCGCAAGGGATTCGACTAGAAGATGCACTACACCAAGTACTACATAAATTTGAGACGAGAGATAAAGATCGTTGGACACGAAAGGAAGAAAGACATGATTAAGGTAGCAATTGCCGGAGCACGGGGAAAGATGGGCATGGAAGCTGTACATACAGTGATGAAGCGCGAAGGAATGAAGCTTGTTTCTGTCCTGGATTATAAAGAAGTAGGAGCGACATTAGCAGAGCTGGATGCTTTCCCAAGCACTTATGAAGTACCCATCTTTACTGACTTTGCGCAGCTTGTGGAGGAAACAAAGCCGGATGTACTCGTTGATCTGACGAATCCTCATTCCGTCTATACGCATACGAAACAGGCTTTGGAGCTTGATGTTCGACCTGTTATTGGAACAACTGGATTTACTGATGAACAGCTCATAGAACTAAAAGAGCTTGCAGCTAGAAAACGAATCGGAGCGATCATTGCCCCAAATTTCGCGATTGGTGCAATTCTGATGATGAAGTTTGCACGTGAGGCTGCAAAGTATTTACCAGATGTCGAGATTATTGAAATGCATCATGATAAAAAGCTGGATGCGCCAAGCGGTACGGGCTTAAAGACGGCTCAAATGATTGCGGAAGTACGTCAGACAAAAACGCAAGGTCATCCAAACGAGAAGGAAACACATGAAGGAGCCCGGGGTGCAGAATTTGAAGGAATGAGAATCCACTCAGTTCGTCTGCCTGGACTAGTAGCTCACCAGCAAGTATTATTTGGCGGTGAAGGTCAACTACTGACAATTCGTCATGACTCGTTAAACCGAGAGTCCTTTATGAGCGGCGTCGCATTTTGTATTGAAACGGTTATTGGGATGGAAAGTCTCGTATATGGCCTAGAAAACATTATTTAAGCAGGTGGAAGAATGAAAATTGCATTGATTGCACATGACCGAAAGAAAGATAATTTAGTTCAGTTCGTCATTGCGTACCGTCATATTTTTGATGAGCATGAACTTTTTGCAACAGGGACGACTGGGCAGCGCATTATGGATGAAACAGGGCTTGAAATTACGCTCCTGCGTTCAGGTCCGTTAGGCGGCGACCAACAGATTGGTGCTATGATTGCTAATAATGATATGGATATGGTGTTCTTTTTCCGTGATCCATTGACGGCACAGCCGCACGAGCCGGATGTAAAGGCGCTTGTTCGTTTATGTGACCTGTATCATATCCCTCTGGCAACAAATATGGGAACGGCAGAAATTCTTTTAAAAGGATTAGATGCAGGATTGGTCGATTGGCGACTGATTCAAGAAAGACGACAATAAGAATCTGGATTAGGGAAAGGATGTAAAACGGATGCGAAAATTAAAGATTGGTATTACGTGTTATCCAACAGTCGGCGGTTCAGGTGTTATTGCAACAGAATTAGGAAAGATGCTGGCAGAGCGGGGCCATGAGATTCATTTCATTACCTCAAGTGTACCATTCCGATTGAATAAGATTTATCCAACCGTTTTTTTCCACGAAGTTGAAGTAAATAATTATTCTGTATTCCAGTACTCACCATACGATATTGCATTAGCGAGCAAAATGGCTGAAGTTATCAAAGAAGAAAAATTAGATATTTTGCATGTACATTATGCTATTCCGCATGCAGTCTGTGCTGTATTAGCGCGTGATATGAGCGGTGAGGATATCGGCATTGTCACAACCCTTCATGGAACGGATATTTCAGTGCTCGGGGAGGATTCTACACTTGCACCGGCAATTAAATATGGTATTGATCATTCAGACATCGTAACGACCGTATCAAATGCACTGAAGGAAGAGACCTATGAACGTATCGAGACAGTAAAGCCAATCGAAACGATTTATAACTTCGTTGATGAGGATGTATTCCATCCAATGAACGGTGCAGATTTAAAGGCACGTTTTGGTATTAGGGAAGATGAGCGGGTGCTTATCCATGTATCAAACTTCCGAAAAATAAAAAATATACCACACATCATTGAAGCTTTTATGAAAGTAAGGGAAGCCATGCCGGCGAAGCTTCTACTTGTAGGGGATGGACCGGAGAAACACCGTGTGATGGATCAGGTGAAAGGTTCCCCTTATCCAGACGATGTGCTGTTTTTAGGGAAGCAGGAAAATGTTGCTGAACTGTTTTCTATTAGTGACTTAAAGCTTTTGCTGTCAGAGAAAGAATCATTCGGACTTGTATTATTGGAAGCGATGGCATGTGCGGTGCCGGGCATCGGTACGAATATTGGCGGTATTCCGGAAGTCATCGAACATGGGGAGAACGGATTCATTGTAGAGCTCGGTGATATTGATGCAGTAGCACGTTATGCAATTGAACTGCTAAGTGATGAGGAAAAGCTTTCCCAATTCCGTCTTCGTGCGCTAGAGGCAGTACAGACAAAATTTAAATCAGAAGCAATCATTGAGCAATATGAAAAACTTTATGAAAGGCTGGCATCGGTAAGAATATGAAGCAACATTGGCAAGCGGCGAAACAGGTAATCAGAAAGCTTGAGGAGGCTGGCTTCGAAGCAGTATTTGTCGGGGGGGCTGTTCGAGATGCTTTGCTTGGGCGTCTAGGCCATGATGTCGATGTGGCGACAAGTGCATTGCCTGAGGAAGTAAAGACAGTCTTTGGCAAAACTGTCGACATAGGAATCGAGCATGGTACGGTTCTTGTACTAGATGCAGGAGAACCGATTGAGGTGACAACGTACCGGACAGACGGCGAATACGTGGACCATCGTCGGCCAGATGGCGTCGTCTTTGTCCGTTCGTTAGAAGAGGACTTGAAACGCCGGGATTTTACAATGAATGCGATTGCGATGGATGCGGATGAACGAATCATTGATTTATATGGCGGTCGAGAGGATATTGCCAATCAAATCATTCGGGCTGTAGGAAATCCTTCTGAACGTTTTGCAGAGGATGCACTCCGTATGCTGCGAGCTGTCCGTTTTTCGGCACAGCTCGGCTTTTCCATTGAAGCTGCGACCTTGTCAGCAGTAAAGGAACACGCTCATGAAATTGCTTTTGTTGCACGTGAACGCATTGCAGCCGAATTAGAAAAAATATGGGTTAGTCCTTTACCGAAAACAGGCATTGATTCACTCATAGAAAGCGGCTTAGCTGATCATTTACCTGGAAATATAGCGGCTCATCAGGAAAAATGGACTTCTTTCCAAACGGAGAAAGCGGCTGTTGGCTGGGCGTACTTATCATTTTTAAATGGTGAGCAGCTGGATATTGTACAGTCTTACCGTCTATCCAATAAAATAAAGGATTTTATAAAGTATGTACTGGACGCGCATAAAAAGCTGGAGGCTGGCTGGCTTCCTCTTGATTATTTCACATACGAGTTAAAGGTACTTGAAACAGCATATGACTTTGCGGTTTGGACAGGAAACACCCCATCTTTCCGAAAAGAGGAGATTTCATTCAAACAGGATTCGTTACCGATTCAAGCAAAGCAGGAGCTTTCTGTCAACGGCCATGACTTCATTGAATGGCATGGAGGAAAAGGTGGTCCTTGGCTGAAAGAAGCGGTGGAAAATGTTTTACAGCACGTGCTCAACGGTGAAGTCCAAAACAATAAAGAGCAGATAAGGGATTGGTTCATACATGACTTTCTCAATAAAAGATGAATTATTAGCAAGACTACTAAAAGCAGGCGGGGAGCCAATTTCCGGACAGCAGCTGGCAAATGACTTCGGTGTATCACGTACAGCGATTTGGAAGCATATTCAGGTGTTGCAGGAAGAAGGATACATACTCGAAACGGTGAAGAAAAAGGGATATGTCTTAAAAAGTGTCCCTGACCGAATGGATGGCGCACGTATTCAGGCATTCCTGGAGACAGAGCGTGTTGGACAAGTCATTCACCATTTCGGTACAGTGGATTCAACCCAAATCCTCGCCCATGGCTTTGTAAGGGACGGGGTAGCAGACGGCACTATCGTCATTGCGGAAGAGCAGACGGCTGGACGTGGCCGTATGCTTCGGCCATGGGAATCTACTGCTGGAAAAGGTGTGTGGATGACTGTGATTCTGAAGCCGGATGTACCGCCGCACCAAGCTCCTCAGTTTACACTGGTGGCCGCAGTCGCGATTGTCAATGCAATGAAGGCTTTGTATCCAGAACTCGAACCAGAAATCAAATGGCCGAATGATATTTTGCTAAACGGCCGAAAGTGTACAGGTATTTTAACAGAGATGGTAGCTGAGGCAGATTGTGTACAGGCACTGCTGATTGGTATTGGCATCAATGTGAATCAGAAGGTGGAGGATTTCCCAGAGGAACTGCATACTATTGCTACTTCTATTTCCGCGGAGCTCGGCAGGGAAGTGGATCGTGCAGAATTTGTAGCCAAGGTTCTTTATTACTTGGAGTCCTACGGCGACCAATATGTAAAGAATGGATTTGCTCCAATTAAAGCTTTATGGGAAAAAGCATCAGCAACAATCGGAAGACAGGTGCGCGCTACAACGCTGCGTGAGGTAATTGAAGGTGTAGCTGTTGGTATTACGGAGGCCGGGGTACTAGAGATCAAAACGGCTTCTGGTGAAATAAAAGGTGTCTATTCGGCAGATATTGAGCTATGCTGATTCCTTGTATTACTAGAACACTATAATTTTAAAAACTGTACGTCTTCATGTAAAATTGTTATATTAATAGTTGGACAGTATCCTTTGTGAACTGTACCTGCTTTACTCAATTTTATGAAGAGTCTGCCTTGATCTATTTTAGACAGGGACGGAAGAAAACGAAGCGTACAACACACAAGCGCTGCCCTTCTGTCCATTACCGGATGGAAGGGTTTTCTTGTTTTCTTCAATGAACTTGAAGGAGGAACATATGAAAACAACAAGCGATTTCTTGAAAATGAAGCAACAGGGTGAAAAGATCGTCATGATTACAGCATACGATCACCCGGCGGCAAAATTCTCGGAGGATGCAGGCGTCGATATGATTTTAGTAGGCGATTCGCTAGGTATGGTTGTGCTTGGTTATGAGTCGACGATGCCAGTAACGGTGGAGGATATGATTCACCATAGTAAGGCGGTTCGCCGCGGTGCGAAAGATACATTCGTCGTAGTAGATATGCCATTTGGTTCGTACCATGGAAATATGAGTGACACATTGAAAACAGCTGTTCGGATGATGCAGGAGACAGGAGCTGACGCGCTGAAGGTAGAAGGCGGCGATGAAGTAATCGATGTCATTAAGAAGCTGACGAGTGCTGGTATTCCGGTTGTTTCCCATCTTGGATTGCAGCCGCAGTCTGCCGGTGTATTAGGCGGCTATAAGGTGCAAGGGAAAACGAAAGAACAGGCAGAGAAACTGGTTGAGGATGCGCTGTTAGCTGAACAGGCTGGCGCTTGTGCGGTTGTATTAGAGTGTATTCCACATCAATTAACGGCCGTAATTTCAGATAAATTGACAGTACCGACAATTGGTATTGGAGCAGGTCCAGAAGCTGATGGGCAAGTGCTTGTATTCCATGACCTGTTAATGTACGGAAAGCATCATATTCCAAAGTTCGTACAAGGGTTCGCGTTTGTGGGAGACGAAGTGGCACGCGGTATTGAAGGATATACAAAAGCTGTGAAGTCTGGGGCATTCCCTACGCTTGCACAAAGCTTCACAATGAAGGAAGAAGAATTGAACGGCTTATATGGAGGCGCAGTTAAATGATCGAAACAGCAACAAAAATCGTCTCGACAATTGCCGATTTGAAGGAAATTGTACAAAAGGCAAAGCAACAAGGTAAAACAATTGGTTTAGTACCGACGATGGGCTATCTTCATGAGGGTCACTTAACACTGGCAAGCAATGCACGTAAGGAAAATGACCTCGTGATCATGAGTATTTTTGTAAACCCAACACAGTTTGGGCCAAATGAAGATTTTGAATCATACCCGCGTGATTTACCTCGTGATACGAAGCTTGCTGAATCGGTTGGAGTTGATGTCATTTTTGCCCCTTCTGTAGAGGAAATGTATCCAACAGACGGCGGAATTTATATCCGTGCTGGACGTCAGTCAGAAATCTTGTGCGGTGCAAGCCGGCCAGGACATTTTGATGGGGTACTGCAGGTTGTCGCGAAGCTCTTCCATCTTGCTGAGCCTACTCGTGCTTATTTTGGCCAAAAGGATGCACAGCAGGTAGCGATCATTCAGACGATGGTACGTGACTACAATTTCCCGCTTGAAATTCGTACAGTACCGATTGTGCGTGAAGAGGATGGATTAGCGAAATCCAGCCGGAATGTGTATTTAACAGAGCAAGATCGTACAGAGGCACCAGCCATTTTTGCTGCACTGAACATGGCGAAGGAAGAAATGCTTGCTAGCGGAAATGCAGAGCAGGCGATTGCTAAAGCGACTGCTCAGATTGAATCACAGACAAGCGGCAAAATTGACTACCTGGAATGCTTATCGTATCCTGATTTAGCACCAATCAATGACAAGACAACAGACGTACTACTTGCTGCAGCAGTGTATATTGGAAAAACGAGACTGATCGACAACTTAATGTTTTCACTCAAAGGAGAAATGAAGTAATGTTTAAAACGATGATGAGCGGAAAAATTCACCGTGCAACAGTAACACAGGCGGATTTAAACTATGTAGGGTCCATTACAATTGACGAAAATATTATGGACGCTGTAGGCATTGAAGCGAATGAAAAAGTGGCGATCGTCAACAACAATAACGGTGCCCGTTTTGAAACATATGTCATCAAAGGGGAGCGCGGCTCAGGTGTTATTTGCCTAAACGGCGCAGCAGCTCGCTTAGTTCAGCCAGGTGACATCGTAATCATCATGTCCTACGTATTGGTTGATGCTGAGGAAGCGAAGCACCACAAGCCAAAAGTGGCAATCATGGATGAAAATAATAATATTAAAGAAATGATCAACTACGAACCAGAAGCAACAGTACTATAAAAATAAATGGGAACCTGCCTTTACGGGCGGGTTCCTTTTTCATGCAGCTAGTCAGCAGGGAAAGGTTCTAGCAAATTTGATAATTAAGGAAAAGTTGTTAGCCTTGTGTATAGAGCGCTAAAACCTTATAATTACATTTTGTATTAAGCTGGCATATTAGCAGACTCTGAAATATGAGCGGCTTTGATACAGTATGAAGAAGGAAGAAGGTTTACAATGGAACAGATAAAAAAAGCGCCTATTTTAGCTTCTTTTTTAATTGCCGGATTTGTCGGGCTATTCAGTGAGACAGCATTGAATATGGCATTACAGCAGTTAATTACAGATCTTGGAGTAGAGCCAACTACAATCCAATGGTTAACGACTGGCTACTTGTTAACATTAGGTGTACTAGTACCGATTTCGGGATTACTTGTACAGAAATTCAGCACACGCAAATTATTTATGACATCTCTGGCATTCTCCATTATTGGAACATTTATTGCAGCACTTGCGCCAACTTTTGAAATATTATTAGTTGCCCGTGTTATACAGGCTATTGGTACAGCAGTTTTATTACCAGTAATGTTTAATACAATCTTATTGATTTTTCCGGTTGAAAAGCGCGGTTCGGCAATGGGGTTAATGGGGCTGGTTATTATGTTTGCACCAGCTATTGCACCCACTGCTTCAGGGGTCATTTTAGAATACTTAACTTGGCATTATATTTTCTGGATCACGCTGCCTCCATTAGTATTTGCATTTATTTTTGGTTATTTGTATATGCAAAACGTTGGAGAATTAACGCATCCTAAAATTGACTTTTTATCAGTCGTATTCTCTACAATCGGATTTGGTGGCATCGTGTATGGATTCAGTATTGCAGGAGAAGAAGGCTGGGGAGGCACAAGTGTAATCATCACGATTATAGCAGGTGCTATTGCTCTTGTACTATTCTCGCTTAGACAAATTAAGCTAGATAAACCAATGATTAACCTCCGTATTTTAAAATACCCAATGTTTGTAATTGGTTTACTCTCCGTATTTATCGCTTTTATGTGTATTTTATCTACAATGATTCTCCTACCGTTGTATTTACAATCAACACTTTTATTAGCCACTTTTACGGCAGGTCTGTTATTGCTGCCTGGCGGATTAATAAATGGTATTTTCGCTCCGATTGTTGGGCGTCTATTTGATAAGTTCGGTGCACGCGTTCTTGTAATACCAGGTTTTTTAATTATTATTATAACGTATATTTTCTTTATCCAAATTGATGACACAACATCAAAGCTCCAAATAATTATACTTCATAGTATATTAATGATCGGTGTATCCCTTGTGATGGCACCTGCTCAGACGAACGGTCTAAACGAACTTCCTCGAGAGCTATACCCTGATGGTACTGCATTAATGAATACGCTTCAGCAAATTTCGGGCGCTATAGGAACAGCTGTTGCGATTACAATCATGTCATCTGCACAGGAAAATTATATGATTGAAAACCCTGCGGCCAATATACTAGATGGCTTTATCCACGGTGTTCAATCCTCGTTTACGTTCGGGTTGATTATGGCAATTATCGGTCTCGTATTAGCGCTATTTATTAAAGGTAAAAAGAAGTTAGCATAAAGTTTTTATCTATGAATAAAACGACTGACTATTTATAAACAAGTTTGATTGAAAATCCTGCATTGATTATTATGCAGGATTTTTTATTCTACATGTTGTATAGAAAAGTAAATACGTATTTACTTTATAATGCAATTGGGATTGTAAAAAATTACAATTAAATCAACGAGTTCAAGAAAGGCTTTATCATTAGTAGAACTTATTACTTTTTTGAAAGGGGTATGTAGATGAGACAAATAATTGCTCTTGGCGGTGGCGGATTTTCAATGGAACCAGATAATCCATTATTAGATTTATATATATTAAAACAAGCAAATAAAGCTAAGCCGCGAATTTGCTTTATCCCTACTGCAAGTGGAGATTCGGATAATTATATATCAAGGTATTATCACTTTTTTAATCAACAAGATTGTAAACCTTTCCATTTGTCCTTATTTGAACCTCCAACAAGGGATCTAGAAGGCTTTATTTTAGAGAAAGACATTATATATGTCGGTGGAGGAAATACTAAAAACCTTTTAGCATTGTGGAAGGAATGGAATGTAGACGATATATTAAAAAAAGCGTGGAATCAGGGCATTGTTTTAGCTGGGCTAAGTGCAGGCTCTATTTGCTGGTTTGAAGAAGGGGTTACTGATTCGTATGGGGATGGGCTTGAACCAATAAAATGTTTGGGTTTTTTAAAGGGAAGCAATTGTCCGCATTACGATGGAGAAATTGAGAGAAGACCTGCATATCACAAACTTATTGAAGCAGGAAAAATACAATCAGGGGTTGCCGCAGATGATGGGGTTGCTATTCATTATAAGGAACAAGAAATTAGTAAAATAGTCAGCTCAAGACTTAACGCTAAGGCTTATCGTGTTTCTTACGAAAAGAAGGTTATAGAGACAGAGCTGCAAACGGAATTTTTAGGGCCCTCCCGAACTAATGGTTGATTTAGTTGAACAATGGGATGCGGTTATGGAGCAGCACGATTAGGAAATGCCTAACCTTTTAAAAGTCTCATACCTAACAAAGACGAACAACTCCATTTTGATTAATCTTTTTTCAAAATGGAATTTTTGTTTTGTTATTAAGTAAGGATTGAACAGTACTTTTTTATTAAACATTATTCAAAAAAATAAAGAAAAGAATGTACCTGACTGATAGGGGAGATGAAATTCTCCTGCTTGATGGTAGGATTTCATTGTTAATTATAGTAAAATAAAGGAGGGAGATGATAATAATGAATGCGTTTCAAATGCACTTAATTGAAAAGCAAGCCCTGAAGTTATTAAACAGTTTGTCTACCTCAAAGGATGAAAAGGTACTGGCGGCGGTGCGTGGCCTTATCGATACAACTCTAACTGAAGCAGAAGTGCCGCGTTTTATTATAGAAGATGTCCTTGCCTTGAAGGATCGCCAGCAGTTGGAGCCGTTTTTCAAGATGGTTAAGGAAAATGTACAGCCTTTCCCGGAAGTTTCTGAACAGGCGGTCAAGCGCCTATGGAAGAAAGAGAAAAAACTGAAGGCCCCAAAAGTGGCGAATCCGCATGTAACGTTTGTGGCGTGGGATGATACATCTACTCGTACACGCTTTTTCGTGTATGAGCAGGAAGGCGAGCTAACAGGAGTCAAAGGCATCCTTTCAACAGAACAAATAAAAGGTGTATGTGCGCTTTGCCGCCAGCATCAAAGTGTCTCTCTTTTTACAACGAAGGAAAAGGGAGAAGTTGAAGGAACTTATAAAAAGTACAGCCAGTATATTTGTAAAGACATCGAAAAGTGCGAGCAGGGCATTGATTCACAGGAAAAAATATTTAGCTTTATGGAAACGGTTAAACCACGGTCATAAAGCAGAGCGCGTCTCAATCATGAGGCGCGTTTTTTGTTGAGAAGGTTGGGTTCGCCGGTGTTTGTCTCGAGTGCGCTGGTATTCGGCCTGAATTCGCCGGTATCACACCAAAAGTCGCCGGTATCTAGTTCAGACAACATAAATAAAACCCCCGCGGAACAGTTAGCCGCGAGGGAAATCAATTATGCATTTACTTTTTCAACAGGTGCATATGCATAGAGAATGGCGCCAAGTCGTTTGATACCTTCTTCGATCACATCAGGTGTTGAGTTTGTATAGTTAAGGCGCAATGTATTGACGTTTTCCGGGTGCGTATAGAATGGGTCGCCTGGAACGAATGCGACTTTTGCCTCCATTGCTGCATGGAATATATCAAGTGCAGAGACACCTTCCTGAAGTGTGACCCAAATGAACATACCGCCATCCGGCTTCGTATACTTCACAGTCGGCGGGAAGTATTTGGCTAGTGCATTCAGCATCGCATCGGATTGTGCCCGGTATAAATTAATAATATTTTCAACATGCTCTTTGTACTCATTATTTGCAAGGTACTCATAGATAACGTACTGGGAGAAAATGTTTGTATGCAGATCTGTCGCCTGTTTTGCTGTCTCAATATGGGCAAGCAGCTCTTTGTTTTTCGTCACGATCCAGCCAAGACGCATCCCCGGTGTAACCGTTTTGGAGAAGGAACCTAGCAGGATTGAGTTCTCAAGACGACCACCGCCAATATACGGCAATGTTTCTCCGCGGAAACGAAGCTCTCCATACGGATCATCCTCGATCAATGCCACATCATATTTCTTTACCACATCATAGATTGCTTCGCGCTTTTCAGCGGAATACGTGATACCCGTCGGATTTTGGAAATTCGGCACAGTGTAAATGAATTTTACATTCGGATTTTGCAGCTGCTGTTCAAGCTCTGCAACATTCAAGCCATCATCCTCGAGCGTTACGGAATAAAAGCTTGGCTCTGCTAATGTAAATGCCTGGATTGCTCCAAGATAACCGGGTGCCTCCATGATGATACCATCGCCTTTATTGATCAGCACCTTTCCGATTAGTTCTAATGCCTGTTGAGACCCTGTCGTAATGAATACTTCATCAGGTTGAATATCCAGTCCGTGGGTCTTTTTGTACTTCGCGGCAATGAATTCGCGCAGCGGCAGATAACCTTGTGTCGTTGAATATTGGAATAGCTTTGTTCCATGTACATCAATCGAGTTGTTAATTGCCTCTCGCAGCTTCTCTGTCGGGAAAGAAATTGGGTTCGGAAGACCGCCCGCAAAGGAAATGACATCAGGCTCTCCAGTTACCTTTAAAATATTGCGGATGAATGAAGATGGCGTTTTTAAAATCTTATCAGAGTACTGCATAAAGTATCGTTCCTTTTCCTATATAAGTGTGAGGCAGGACAACTATGAAGCTAGTCCCCCATGCCTTGATTCAGTATTACTAGATAATATCAGATAATTCGAACAAATAAAACTCCTAATCCCAAAGATTCCTGAAAGAAAGTAAGACAAAGAGCTTTTTTTTACGTAAAGACGCGGATATGAAGAAGTTTCCAGAAATAATGTACATAAAAAAGAAACCTATCAATCACCAAATATCTGAAAAGTCTGACATATTTGTAAGGTATCAAATTTTGATTGTTCTGTCAATTGGTGATTTGTTTGTGTTTTGATTAAGATATGATATATTACTAGTTGTAATCAGGATAAGGCATGAAAGCCAATAAATGCTGACGAATCCTCCAATAGAGCAGGATCGTCTTTTACTTTTATTACTAAAGGGGAATTATAAGAATATGTGTGGTTTTATCGGTTATGTTAATGGCACTAATCCACTTAATCATAAAGAAACAATTGAGAATATGATGAATACAATTATCCACCGCGGTCCAGATAGCGGCGGAATTCATTCTGACGAGAAGGTAACGCTGGGCTTCCGTCGATTGAGCATTATTGACTTGACAGAAGGTGCCAACCAGCCGCTTTATAATGAAGCGGGGGATACTGTTCTAATATTCAATGGAGAAATCTACAATTTTATGACGCTTCGCTCAGAATTGGAAGCTAAAGGATACCAATTTAAAACGAATTCAGATAGTGAAGTATTATTGCACGGTTATGCAGAGTACGGCTTTGAACTTGTTCACAAGCTTCGTGGTATGTTTGCTTTCTGTATTTGGGACAAAAAAAATGATCTGCAATTTATTGCACGTGACGGTTTCGGGATTAAACCGCTTTACTATACAGAAAATACAACAGACGGCACAATCATCTTCGGTTCGGAGATTAAATCGTTCCTTCCACATCCATCCTTTATTAAAGAATTAAATAAAGATGCACTTCGTCCTTATTTAACATTCCAATATTCTGCAATGGATGAGACTTTCTTTAAAGGGGTCTACAAGCTTCCAGCAGGACATTTTATGGTGATTAAGAACCAAAAGATAGAAAAAATAGAAAGATATTGGGACAAAAAGTTCAGCGCATCCAAAGGATCCGTAGAAGAAACAATTGTGAACATCCGCGAAACAGTGGCCGAATCTGTAAAAGCCCACCAAATTTCAGATGTTAAGGTTGGTTCCTTCCTATCCGGTGGAATTGATTCAAGCTATATCGCGGCATTATTAAAGCCGGATAAAAGCTTCTCAGTTGGTTTCTCGGACTATGAGGCAATGTTCAACGAAACAAATCATGCCAAAGATTTATCAGATATCCTTGGGATTCAAAATGAACGTAAATATGTATCGGCGGAAGAGTGCTTTGACGCGCTGCCAACAATTCAGTGGCATATGGATGAGCCGCAGTCTAATCCCTCTTCTGTACCATTATATTTCCTGTCAGAGCTAGCAAGAAAGGATGTAACAGTTGTTCTTTCAGGTGAAGGAGCAGATGAAATTTTCGGCGGTTATGAATGGTACAAGCCGTCAGCGAAAATGCAAAAATATGAGAGCATTCCATTAGGTCTGCGTAAAGCGATTGCCGGGCTTGCGGGTGTATTGCCGAAAAATGCCTATACAAACTTTCTGAAAAAAGGCGGGCAAACAGTCGAGGAACGCTTTATTGGTGAAGCGGTCGTTTGGGATGAAAAAGATGCATATAATGTGCTGAAGCCTGAATACCGAAAAGGGCCTTCCGTGCATGATATTACAAAACGCATTTACGCTGAAGTACCTGGTGAAGACGATGTAACGAAAATGCAATATCTTGACCTTAACTTATGGCTGCCGGGCGATATTTTACTAAAGGCTGATAAAATGAGTATGGCGCATTCAATCGAGCTTCGTGTTCCATTCCTGGATAAAGAAGTAATGGAAATGGCGAAAAAAATTCCGACGGAGCACCGTGTGAATGAAGCAGATACAAAATATGCTCTTCGTCAAGCAGCACTTGAGGAGCTGCCAGAAGAGTGGGCGAAGCGTAAAAAGCTTGGTTTCCCTGTACCGATTCGTCACTGGCTGCGTGAAGAACGTTATTATAATCTTGTAAAAGAGGCTTTTACAGCGGACTATGCGGGGGAATTCTTTAATAAAGAACAACTTGTTTCTTACTTGGATGCCCACTACAAAGGTGAGCATAACTATGCACGTTATATTTGGACAGTATACGTGTTCCTAGTATGGTATAAATGCTTCTTCATTGAAGATACTAATTGGACTAAATTGAAGGGAACGAGACAAAATGCGATGGCGTCTCATTCTGATTTGTAGTTTCAGCCTTTTGTTATTAGCTTGTCAGGAAGATCATACTCAAGGAAAGACTAGTGGGGCAGAACTTGTTGTCATGCCGGTAGAGTATTACAGCGGCGCTGCGATTAATAATGTCATGATAGAAGTATATGATGAGGCCGGTGAGCGTATCGGGGCCGAATTAAGCTATGAGGGAGAAGCGGTTTTTTCGGAGGTACAATCCGATAAAACATACTTCATACGAGTCGGTCCGGAAGAACATATCGAGGATGAGGCATGGAGCACTGAAAAAACCATTGTTTTTGATGCCTCCAATCCTTATGTTGTCATTGAAACAAATGCAGTGGATCATGAGCAGGCATTAGCTGTCCCGGTGCATATGCAAAAGCCCGAACTTCCGCATGGCTGTGAAATTACAGCGTTAACGTCTGTATTAGCCTATTATGGCGCCGAAGCTGACAAGATGACAATGGCAGACAGCTATTTGCCAAAGCAAGCATTCAAGCAGGAAGGTGACCGGAAAATTGGTCCCGACCCAAATGAATATTATGCCGGTGAGCCTAGCAGCCCACAAGGTACCTATTCATTTGCAGGTCCCATTGTACAGGCAGCAAGTGACTATATTGCCGAGCACGACATGGATCTTGCTGCAGAAAATAAAAGCGGCAGCTCTATTGAAGAAATCGAACAATATGTAGAGCTCGGTATTCCAGTCATCAGCTGGGTGACGCTTGATTTATTAGAGCCGCGCAAAAGAGGCGGCTGGTACATTGCTGGTACAGATACATTCCATGAAATGTATACTAACCTTCATGCGGTCGTTATTGTAGATATAACAGATGAGAGCGTTGAAGTGATGGACCCGTTAAAGGGCATCGTGCAATTGAATAAGGAACAGTTTTTCGCCAGCTATAAAGCGTTAGGCGAACAGGCTGTAGCTGTTTACTAAAAGCCGCCATATTTGGCGGCTTTTTTTTATGTAGAATATTTTATGTTATAATTTTTTTGTAACGGACAAGGAGGGAAAGGTATGTTATTGCCACAGCAAATTACAGCTGCATTTGAAAAATTGAATGAAGAAGAAGCAAAAGCCCTGTTAGTAGAAATTTTTACTGCCCGTAATTACGGTAATCAGGAAATGATCATGACAATTAATGAAATAGTCGAACGGCTTGATATAGAGAAGCAGTAAGCGCCTCTTTATGAAGCGCTTTCGTCAGGCTCTTTCTGATTTTTTACCATTTGCTTTACATAGGCATAGATTGTAGGTAGAAGGACCACGGCTGAAATGAGTAATAAGGTGAACATGAGGTTATCTGCAACCCAAGGAATGTTTCCAAGGGCATAACCAGAGAAAAGCCATACACATGTCCACAATAGAGCTCCGAACATATTGTAGCGTACAAATTTTTTATACGGGTACTGGGTGAACCCCGATATAAAGGGAGTCATTGTCCGCATAAGCGGCACAAAGCGGCTGAATGTCAAAGCGACTCTGTCATAGTCTTGTATAAAGGTCTTTGCTCTTGTCAAAATATCCGAAGGGATAAAACGGAACAATATTGACTTTTCTTCAGGGATATTACCAAGCAGTTTCCCAATCAAATAATTGTTGCTGTCTGCTAATGTAGTAGCGATGAAGTAAAGGATGAAAAGTGTAACGATATCTAGTTTATCAAGTGCAGCTAAAGTTCCGCTGGCAAAAACGAGTGAATCACCAGGTAAAAAGGTGAGGACGACAAAGGCAGTCTTTGTAAAGACCACGGCAAATAGTAGAAAATAAATAGCAATGCCGAATTTCTTAATGTAAGAATATAATTCTGTATCAACCATTCTTAAAAATTCAAAAATTTCCGCAATTGACATGGGATACCCTCATCTAATATATTTCTTTTCCTCATTATAAGTTGGAAAGGAAATGAATTACAAATAAAAGTAATCAGTGAATGCAAGAAAGGGGAGAAAGATATGGTTGCGAGGAGACCGAAGTTAACTATTGAAAAAACGTTGCTAGAAAAGTTTGCGAATATACTGGGTACTGCTGGTATATTCATAATGGTATTGCTGGTTGCCCTTAATTGGGGCAGTCTGCCTGACATAGTGCCCACCCATTTTAACGGGGCAGGCGAGGCAGACGGTTGGGGCTCTAAATTTACACTGCTCATTTTACCCGGCATCGCTATCCTTTCACATATTCTTTTAGAAATTGTAGAGAGGAAACCGCATACACATAATTATCCAGCACGTCTTACAGAAGAAAACGCTGTGCTATTTTATACAGAAAGTGTAAGAATAATTAATTTGACGAAAAACATTATTGCCATGATGTTTGCCTTTATTACTTACCATATGATGAGGGGCGCCATGAACGGTGCAGAACAGCTGAATATGGTAGGGTTAGCTATATTCATGATTCTTTTATTTGCCGTGATCATTATCGGCATGGTACGTATGGCAAGAATCAAATAGGCCGGGGACACAGTACAAAAAGAGTACTGTGTTTTTTTATAGAAAGAAAGATGAAATGATGCATGTCCATTACGAAAACTTATTGTATGATGGGAAGTGGAATCAAGCAATAAGGGAGAGAGAGTAATGAAAGCATATTTAGCGAACGGACTATTTTCTATTGGAGATCGTTATGTAAATGAACAGATTGCCAAAGCATTACGAGAGTCGATTGATGGGATTGCCTTATATGTCCCTCAGGAAAACGATGCTATCAACGATAAATCGTCATATGCAGACAGTCTTGCCATCGCAGCAGCTGATCTAGCGCATCTACAGGCAAGTGATGTGCTGATTGCTGTATTAGATGGCGTGGAGGTAGATTCAGGGGTAGCGGCAGAAATTGGTGTCTTCTCAACATTTAATCGGCCAATCATCGCTCTGTTTTCAGATGTGCGGCAGCAGGGACGTGACAATGAGAAAAAGATTCAGGCTCTTGTAGAAGACGGGTTGGAAAACCAGTTCATCTACCGTAATTTATTTGTAGTCGGCCTCATTAAGCAAAATGGGGTTATTGTAAGTACAATCGAGCAATTGGTCGATGAAGTAGAGAAGTGCCTGCAAAAAATTTAAGAAATATCGTACAAGAGAAAGGGTATTCCTATAAGCTTATTTATAGGGATATCCTTTTTCAGTGCTATAAATAAAGATTTTCTATTAAGGCCTGGGTTTTTAAGAAATTTGAGCGTTACAAACGCACGGAATCTCCGGTTTTTATCTACTTGAATTGTGAAGAAATAAGGAATAGAAAGGGGATCAGTGCGTTACTTTTCATTTATCAAGTGAAAAAGAGAACCTCATAGAAAAGCCGACCAGGCCGCCTTTTGCGTGGGATTATATATAAGTAGATGAATAAACGATGGATAACTTCTAGAACGCATACATTTTTATTAGAAAGCCTTATGGGACAAGATTTCCAAAATTAAAGAAATGATATAATATAATTATTGATGATTTGGAATTTTCGTTAGCTTTGGGTGCCATTAGCAGTAAAACAGCTTTGGTACACTGAATATTATTTGATTAACAGAAAAGGTTGTGAATAAATGGCAATTATTATTCGAAATGTTGAGGTATGGAATGCACATGAAGAGCCGAAAAAACGTACTTTATTCATTGATGATCAATTTTTCGTTGAAGAAGCACAAAATTCCGATAGTGAAATCATCCATGGTGACTCTCTCATTGCGATGCCAGGCTTTGTCGATTTACATATTCATGGCGCTATGGGAGGCGACGTAATGGATGCTACGCAAGAAGCGCTCAAAGCCATAGCAGAAGCACTTGTTACAGAAGGGACTACTGCATTTTTAGCAACTACGATGACACAATCAGAGCATAAGATTGAAAATGCTTTACAGAATGCTGCAAATTTTAGGAGCAATTATAGCCAAATGGTTGGTATACATTTGGAAGGGCCATTTGTGAATCATCTAAGAGCAGGAGCACAACCGGAACAATATATTCAACAACCTAATATACAGCTTTTTAAGAAGTGGCATGAAGTAAGTAAAAGAAAAATCAAATACATCACCATTGCACCAGAGCTAGTTACAGATAATTTTATCGAAGAAGTGAGAAGTTTGGATGTTATCGTAAGTGCCGGACATACGGATGCTACAAGTGAAGAATTACGTAATGCTCAACAAAAAGGAGTTCAATCGGTTACTCATTTATATAATCAAATGAAACCGTTTCATCACCGAGAAATCGGCGCAATTGGGGAAGCATTATTAAATGATGAGCTATATTGTGAGATTATAGCTGACTTTGTACATAGTAGTAAGGAAGCAGTGCAGTTCGCCTTGAAAACTAAAGGAGCGGACCGAGTTTTCTTAATTACTGATGCAATGCGTGCAAAAGGGCTTGAAAAAGGCATATATGATTTAGGTGGGCAACAAGTAAATGTCGATCACGATGCGCGGTTAGGAGATGGAACTTTAGCCGGTTCCATTCTGAAGATGAATGTTGCTGTAAAAAATGTTTCATCGCTATGCAGTCCACAAGAGTTGGTGAAGATATCAAGTTATAATGCAAATCGTTTGTTAAAACGTGAAGGCTATGGAGTCATCACGCCTCGTTATTTTGCAGATCTCGTTTTATTAGATAAGAATTTCAATGTGAAATATACAATTATTAATGGGGAAATTGTTTATTCGGCTAACGACTAGACCATAGGGAAAAATTGTGTCATTTCTCATAAAGGATATGAAAAGAAAAAACAAAAAGCCCTGAAAGCTTTACATAAGCTTTCAGGGCTTTGGCGTATACACTAAAAATTAGATGACAACAGTTTCGTTTGGAATGTTTTCTACAGGTTTTTTTTCAAATGCAATACGCATTTCACTTTCTTTATCGAAGAAATGAACTTTATCCATGTCAATAAATAATGGGATACTATCATGCACAGAAATATTCGCTTGTGAATCAATTCGTGCTACAAAATTTTCATTATTAATCTGTGAATAAATATTGATTTCAGCACCCATTAACTCTGCTACGTCGACAGTAATGTTGATTTTCATTTCATTCGCTTGATTGGCTGGTTCAATGTCGAAATGTTCCGGACGAATCCCCACAATAAGTTCTTTGTTTTTATATCCTTCTTCATGTAATTGTTTTAATTTTTTTTCTGGCAAGTGCAGCAGGTTATCGCCTAAAATTACCCCTGTATCTGTTAGTGTTCCAGTGAAGAAGTTCATAGCTGGAGAGCCTATAAAACCCCCAACGAATACATTAACTGGATAATCATATACTTCTTTTGGCGTTCCAACCTGTTGGATAAATCCATCCTTCATAATAACGATGCGCGTTGCCATAGTCATTGCTTCTGTTTGATCATGTGTAACATAAATTGTTGTTGTTTTTAAGCGTTGGTGGAGTTTAATGATTTCGGAACGCATTTGGACACGTAGCTTGGCATCCAGGTTTGAAAGTGGTTCATCCATTAAAAACACTTTTGCATCACGTACAATGGCGCGCCCCAATGCTACACGCTGACGTTGGCCGCCAGAAAGCGCTTTCGGTTTACGCTCTAAATAGTCTTCTAATCCTAGAATTTTAGCAGCGTTCATAACGCGGTCTCTTATTTCTTCTTTTGGAAGTTTACGAAGTTTTAACCCGAATGCCATATTTTCAAAAACTGTCATATGAGGATAAAGTGCATAGTTTTGAAATACCATCGCAATGTCACGATCTTTTGCAGGGACATCATTCATATGGACATCATCGATAAAGAAATCACCTTTCGAAATTTCTTCTAATCCCGCAATCATTCGCAATGTTGTTGATTTTCCACAGCCAGACGGACCAACAAAAACAATGAACTCCTGATCATGAATATGCAAATTAAAGTTGGTTACAGCAGTAACCTTTTTGTCATACACCTTATAAATATTCTGTAATTTTAACTCAGCCATTTAATATCCCTCTTTCCTGTAAGTTTGTTAGTTATTAAAAAGATAAAGCTAGTCTTTACTGCCATTTTTAAGGACTTTTTGGGCGTTTACCCCTTTAAATATATGAAATTTCTGAAAAATAAGGATGCAACCATATAAGTAACAAAGGATAAACAAATTATCCTATTTCTAGAGGCAGCGACGTAAACAGTACTAATCTTAATGAAACTTTACTATGAATTGTATTTATTCTACAACGTAATGGAAAATTTGTCTTGCAAATGGTGAAAATTTTTTTCTTTTAAAATCAAAATAAAGAAAATTATTTACTAAATTTAATTGTTAAGGTATATTGTTGTTGAAAACGTTGTCATGTTATTTTTTGAAAATTATACGCGTATTACAGTTTGCAGGTTTTATAAATATGTTGAGGTGATGAGATTGATAGTTGAAAAATTTAAAGGGATATTTCCAGCATTTTATGCTTGTTACGATGAAGAAGGCAATATTTCAGAAAGTCGAACAAAACAATTTGCAAATTATTTAGTTTCAAAAGGAATTCAAGGTCTTTATGTTGGTGGAAGCTCAGGTGAATGTATATATCAAAATTTGGAAGAGAGAAAATTAACGCTGCGATATGTAGCAGAGGCAGTTGGGCATCAAATTACATTGATTGCACATATCGGGGCACCTTCAACAAGGGATAGTATTGAATTAGCAAAATATGCAGAGCAGTTAGACTATGATGCATTATCAGCCATTCCGCCTATTTATTTTGTATTGCCAGAAGATTCGATTTATCAATATTGGACGGACATTTTAGAAAGCACTGCTTTACCATTTATTATTTATAATATCCCGCAAACGACAGGATATAACTTGTCAATTCAATTGTTAAATAGAATGTTGCAGCATGAGAAAGTGATTGGAGTAAAAAACTCATCGATGCCAGTAATGGATATCGAACGTTTTAAAACAGCTAGCTCCAATAATTTAATCCTATTTAATGGACCTGACGAGCAGTTCGTGGCCGGTAGACTAATGGGCGCCGATAGCGGGATTGGCGGCACATATGCTGTAATGGTTGAATTGTTCTTAAAAGCAAATGAATTTATATCCACTGGCGATATCGCCCGTGCACAACAAATTCAATCAGATATTAATAGCATTATTATAGCGTTATGTTCCTTAAATGGGTCAATGTATTCAGCTATTAAAGAAGTGTTAAAGAAAAACAATATGGATATTGGTAGTGTAAGAAAGCCATTGCAACCGGTAAAAGGTGAAGATTTACAAAAAATTGATGAGATTAAAGCAATGATTGATCAGGCAATAGCAAAATATTAAGGGGGATTTTATGAGGGAATCAATTGTTTGCTATGGTGATTCAAATACTTGGGGATACAATGCTGAGGATGAGTCAAGGTTTCCCGAACATATTCGATGGCCAGGGGTTCTTTCCAGTTTAGTAGGTGAACATTATAAGGTGATTGAAGAAGGGTTATCCGGGCGTACAAGTGTAATGGACGATCCGTTATCTGAAGGATTGAACGGCTTAACGTATATCACACCGTGTTTAAAATCACACTCCCCAATTAAATTAGTAATTATTATGTTAGGGACGAATGATACGAAAGAAAGGTTTGGATTAACTTCTTATAACATTGCACAAGGAATTATGCGAGTTGTAGAAAAAGCGAAACATTCCTTATCAGGTGTAAATGCCGAAAGTCCAAATATTTTAGTTATTTGTCCACCAAGAATTGGCGAAAAGTACAGGCAATCAATAGTTGGCGATGCAATGGGGGATCAGTGTGCCGAAAAATCTGCACAATTAGGTCAATATTTAAAGACGCTGACTGAGCAAGCGATGGTTCCTTACCTAGATGCATCTTCGATTCCAATGAATGAAATTGACTATATGCATTTGACGAAGGAAGGTCACAAGCAATTAGCACAGCTTGTCTTCGATGAAATTTCAGAATTATTGAAAAAATGACAAGGGAGAGATGGGAATGTTAAAGAGAAAACATTTAGCTCTAGGAATGACCGCTATACTAAGTATATCGGCATTAGTTGGTTGTTCTGATAGTAAAGATGAAAGTAACAAAGGGGATACGATTGAATTAAAGGTCATGCTCACTCCACAGTGGAAAGGCGTTATTGATGCAGCAGAAGAAGGTGCTGATTATGATAGTTTCTTTAAATATGCAGCGGAGCAATTTGAAGCAGAGCATGAAAATGTGGATATTAGTGTTGAAGTAGTTGCAGGAGATCAACGTGATGAATTATTAAATGTTAATTTAAATGGTGGTACGCCGCCTGATGTTTTCTTTGAAAGCGTATTTGCAATGGGAGATTATGCACACCGTGGAGCACTTGTTCCGTTAAATGACATTATTGATGATGAAGCTAAAGCAGATATTGAGCAAGGATATTGGGACAGTGTAACATTTGGCGATGATATTTATTTCTATCCGTTCTCCCATAATCCAGGCACCTTTACGTACAATGCCGATATGTTTAAAGCGGCTGGTTTAGATCAATATATCGGGGAAGAAAACGAAATCAAAACGTGGACAATGGAAGAGTACGAAGAAATTCTAAAAACATTAAAAGAGAAATTACCTTCTACAGATTATTCCAATGCCAATGCTATGGGGATGTATGCTTTAAATAACCAAGGGGATACTTGGAATTTGGCATATTTGCGCATGTTTGGTAATGAGTTTTTTGACGAGGAAGGCAATATCATTTTAGATGATGCAAATGGGGTGAAAGCAGCAGAATGGATGAATAATGTTTATCAATCAGGCTATACAAACCCAGGTGCAGAGTCGGTATCTTCTAATGACGTCAATGCGCTATTCCAAAATCAGCAATTAGCGATCAGCTTTACAAATCCTATTTTATTTAATAATGCTAAAGCAGATATGGAAGCTGGAAAAATGGCAAAGTTCGATATGCGTTTAGCTAATATACCATCTGAAAGTGGCGATCCATTAACATTCACATATGTAACGGGAGCTGCAGTATTCGATACAAAGGATGAAGAGCGTATTGAAATGAGTAAAGAGTTCGTGAAGTTCGTTTCTACGGATGAAGAGTTAATAAAAGCATCGAAAAATGGTATTCCAGTTCGCACATCTGTTTCAGAGTTATATAAATCTGAAAATCCATTGTTTGCTGCATATGCTCAAAACTCTCAATATATTTTCAATTTCACAGGAAATGTACCTGGTTACAGTCAATTACGACAAGTGCTTTATCCAGAGCTGCAAGCAATGTTCACAGAGCAATTGACACCTGAAGAAGCAGTGAAAAATTATCAAGAAAAAGGAAACCAAGTAATTAACGACGCAAAAGAGGATTCAGTAATTTTTAATAAGTAAACCAATAAATATTAAAAATTCAAGCTTCAATTATACGGAGCTTGAATTTTTGTAGGAAGGTTTGATTGTATGAAGCTGAAAGATACGATGAGAGAGAATATTTCCGGTTATATATTTATTGCACCTCAAATCATCTTGTTTTTAGTGTTTTTAGTCTATCCGATTTTTGAAGGGATTCGGTTAAGTTTATTTAAAATTAACTATCAAAGTGAAACATTTATTGGTTTAGCCAACTATGGAAAATTATTTGAAGATCCAATATTTGTTAAGTCGATTATTAATACGTTGATTTTTGTTGTATTTATTGTGGCTTTAACTGTTTTATTTGCCATGTTTGTCGCTTCAGCAATATTTGATAAAAATGCAAAATACGTTTCAATTATCCGAGGAGCTTATTACATCCCGGTAATGGTATCGATGGTAGTAATGAGTATGATTTGGAGCTTTTTATTGAACCCATCAAACGGGCTGATTCCTTTTTTAGCAAGGAAGATGGAAATGTCTGTGAACTTTTTAGGAGACACCCATTGGGTATTGCCGGTCATCATTTTCGTAACGTTTGCTACAAATGTAGGCCAGGCAATCATTTTGTACATTGCATCGATGATCGGGGTACCGAAAGAGTTGTTTGAAGCGGCAGAAGTAGATGGTGCCAGCCGCATAAAAGTTATCTTTAAAATCATTTTACCAATGGTTAAGCCAACAACGATTTACATTATTATTATGAATATTATTGCTGTATTGAAGATATTTGTTGTTATCCAGTTATTAACTGGTGGTGGACCAAATAATGCATCGACGACAATGATGTACTACTTATATAACAATGCATTCAAATATAATCAGCTAGGTATAGCTTCGGCGGTTGGGGTTATTATGTTTATCATTACTTTGTTATTATCGGTACCTCAGTTGAGAGCTATGTTGAAGAAGGACTAAGGGGGAGTGAAGAATATGTTTAAAAACAATAAAATGAAACGAGAGAAATATGATGTCATTGCAAATATTATTGTTATCTTCTTTGCTATTTGTAGCTTATTCCCTCTCTATTGGCTCGTCACAAGTTCCTTTAAGAATAGTGTAGATGTAGTCAAAATGCCTCCTGACTGGTTCCCGCAAACATTTACTTTAAGCAATTACGTAGATGTATTTAATAATCAACCTGCATTTAAGTGGGCATTTAATAGTATTACTGTTGCGTTAGTGGCAACAATTGCTTTATTAATTGTCAGTTCAATGGCTGCTTATGCCTTTTCAAAGCTGCAATTTAAAGGGAAAAATATCATTTTCATTATTTTTATTTCGAGTTTGATGATACCAAAAGAAGTTATGATTGTACCGCTGTTCCGGATCATCCAAGATCTAGGGATGGTTAACACGTTAAGTGGAATGATTTGGCCAAATGTAGCAACAGCTTTCGGGGTATTTTTATTGAAAGGATTTTTTGATACAATACCCGATTCATTAAGAGAAGCTGCAAAAATGGATGGTGCAAGTGAATTTCGCATCTTCTTTACTATTATGTTGCCATTAGTGAAACCGGGTTTAGGAGCATTATTTATTTTAAACTTTGTAAACGTTTGGAATGACTATTTATGGCAGCTTGTAGTGGGGCAATCTGAAGATTCAAAAACATTAATGGTAGGTATTGCAACGTTAATGCAAGATTTAAATCCAAACTTTGCGTATAAAATGGCTGGGGCAGTAGTTGGTGCAATCCCAATGTTAATTATTTTTGTTTTGTTCCAAAAGTACTTTACAAGGGGAATTACTATTGGATCTGATAAATAAACTTTGAATATTGGGAGAATAGAAAATGGATAATAAATTAAAAGTATTAGATCGTCTGAAGGGACATCTAATTGTGTCGTGCCAAGCACTGCCAGAGGAGCCGTTACATAGCTCGTTCATAATGAGTAAAATGGCTTATGCTGCGATGCTGGGCGGTGCAAAGGGAATTCGGGCTAATAGTATTGAAGATATACGAGCAATCAAAAAAGAAGTGAACTTGCCTATTATCGGTATTATTAAAGCTGTTTATGAAAATTCAAGCGTTTATATCACGCCTACGAAAAAAGAAATTGATTTACTTGTTGAGGAAGGGGTTGAAATTATTGCACTTGATGCAACTAATCGAATGCGCCCAGATGGGAAAATGATATCAGAATTATTTCCCAAAATCCGTAACCAGTATAAAAATCAACTCTTTATGGCGGACTGTTCTACATATGAGGAGGCAATCGAAGCGTATAAATTAGGCTTTGACTGTATTGGAACAACGCTTAGTGGTTATACATCATATACGAAAGATATCCATTTACCAAATATCTCCTTATTAGAACGATTAGTTAAAGAGTTACCGATACCAATTATTGCTGAAGGCGGTATTTGGTCTCCTGAACAGTTGAAGCAATGTTTTGATGCAGGTATTCATGCTGCTGTTGTCGGCACAGCAATTACGAGACCGATGGACATAACAAAGAGGTTTGTAAATGCGATTAAAAATTAGAATCGTTATTTTGTAGGTGACAATATGATAATTTTAGCTATTGATATCGGGGGAACAGCAATAAAGGTTGGGAAAATCTCTTCCTCGGGGATGCTCATATCATTTCAAGAATATGAGAATGATGGAAAAAAAGGCGGGCCAGTTTTAATAGAGCGTTTATTTGAAATTATTGATGGGCAAAAGGAATATAGCGCAATAGGTATTAGCACCGCGGGACAGGTAGACAGTAAATCAGGGACAATCATTTTTGCCAATGATAATATCCCTAATTATACAGGTACAAAACTAAAAAAGATTCTAGAAGAACGATACAAGGTTCCAGTTGCAGTTGAAAATGATGTAAATGCTGCTGCGCTGGGAGAACGATATTTTGGAGCAGGGCGTTCATATCAAAATTTCATTTGTTTAACGTATGGTACTGGCATTGGTGGCGCTATTATAATAAATTCAAATGTATATAAAGGGTTAAATGGTGTGGCAGGTGAATTTGGACATATTTTAGTGCATCCAAATGGATTACCTTGTATATGCGGGAAAGCCGGCTGCTACGAATCATATGCTTCCACAACAGCGTTATTAAAGAGAGCAAAAGAAGTCGACATAAGCTTCTATAACGGAAAAATTGTGTTTCAACATTATGAGGAAGATTATTTACCAATTCAAGAAATAGTGCACGACTGGATTAATGAAGTCGCAATAGGTATTACATCGTTAGTCCATATATTTAATCCACCGGCCATTATTATCGGTGGGGGAATAATGGAACAAAGAAACCTTGTTGATAAAATTGAAAGGCAAGTGCAGTCGATGATTATGAGTAGCTTTGCAGAAGTGAAAATTTTGCAAGCAGCTTTAGGCAATAAAGCTGGATTATTTGGTGCTGCATCGCTACACTTATCAAATATAATTACACAATAAATGGTCGTTTCCAATTCACTAATTTAATTTGAAGGAGCTGATTTGTTGTCAAATATTGATATATTCGCGCTCATTAACTCACGATACAATGCATTTACAAATACGGAACGTAAAGTTGCAGATTTTATTAAAGAAAATGGTAGAGATGTATTGTATATGTCAATAACGGATTTAGCGGATGCTTGTAATGCTGGAGAATCAAGTGTTTTCCGTTTTTGTAAAACACTTGATTTAAAAGGTTACCAAGAATTCAAAATTGTTTTGGCACATAGTATTTCAATTGAGGATGAAACACCACCGCAAATCTCTAGTGAAATTACATTAAATGATTCAATAGAAGATCTTTCTTCAAAAATTTTAGCATCCAATATTGAAGCTATAACAGAAACATATAATTTACTCGATGTGCAACATATACAAGCTGCTACAAGTTTATTAGTTCATGCCAATCGTATTCATTTCTTTGGTGTTGGTTCTTCGGGAGTTTCTGCACTCGAGGCGAAAAATAAATTTATGCGTATTACGAATAAGACGGAATATTCAACAGACGTACATTTTCAAATGATGTCTGCTGCATTGATGGAAGAGAATGATGTGGCAGTAATATTTTCTTACTCTGGGTCTACTAAAGATGCACTGGAGATTGCCGAAGTCGTTAAAGAAAAAGGGGCAAAAATAATAGTGATTACACGTTTTGCAAAATCTCCTTTAACGGCATTTTCAGATATCACGCTGCTTTGTGGGGGAAGAGAAGGCCCATTACAAGGCGGTAGTTTATCAGTGAAATCATCTCAATTATATATTTTAGATTTGCTTTATTATAGTTTCATTAAGGAAACTAAAAGTCATTCTATAAAAAATAAAGAATTGACTGCTCAGGCTGTTATTACAAAAGTTTTGTAATAATAGCTTTTTTTATTCTTGTTCTGTTTAAGGAAAAAGCTTTTTGTTGAGCAATACGTACAACTTTCGATGGAAGAAAATGAAGTTGCCGGGATTCTTTCCGTAAAATCCAAACCATTCAAAAAAGGCACTTACCAGAAGCAATTGCTGCGTTGAAGGAAGATGCAGGAACAGGCACTTACCAGTTACTCATAGCAAATGCCGAAACCTATGATTCAATTGATATTTCACCAAATTAAAAAAAGAAATAATCAAGCGCTCTCTAATAGTACGGAAAAGCCGTAAAGATGGTGGTGATCGCTACGCATCCCAGCGGATAAATTTCAGGCTTACAGAGTGCGTGTGTATACACACATGTATGGTTATTTTACTCCAGTGTAAATGACGGTTACATCTTGATGGTTGTTTAATGCACTAGCTGGGAAATCTTCAGTAACTTCACCACTGCGCAAACGATTAATTGCCTCTTGTTTCGATGCTCCCGAAATTAATAGCACCACTTTTTTTGCATTCATAATCGTCTGAATACCCATTGTAATTGCATGTGTCGGCATATCATCGATTGAATCAAAGTAGATTTTATTTGCTTCACGTGTTGACTGTGCAAGTTCTATAACATTCGTTTCTAATGTAAAGGGAGTGCCTGGTTCATTAAAGCCAATATGACCGTTTACACCAATCCCCAAAAGCTGTATATCAATTCCTCCAGCTGCCTTAATCATTGCATCATATTGCGCTGCAGCCGCCTGTAAGTCCGCTGTATCCCCTTTTGGTACATGAATGTTTTCTCGCTTCATATCCACATGATTAAACAGCTGCTGATCCATATAGTAATGGTAGCTCGCTTTGTTTTCTGGATTAATACCTACATATTCATCTAAATTAAATGACCGGGCATTTGCAAAGGAAATTTCCTTTGCTTTATAAGCCTCAACTAGTTTTTTATAAAATCCTTCTGCTGACCCTCCTGTAGCTAGCCCTAGTACAATTTCCGGATTTTGCTTTAGATTTTCTTTAAAAATATCCGCTGCAATTCCGCTCATCTCTTCATAGCTTGCTGCTTCAATCCATTTCATATTTGCTATTCTATTCATTGGTTATACCTTCTTTCTTTATTAAGTCGGCTTCTTTTAAATACATGAAATTTTCTTACATTACTATGTAAATTTTAAAGTAAATTTTTCTTGCACGCTATAGGTTATGTCATAAAAATTCTGTTTAGGGATAATAATTTTCTTCTTATTTCAATACGTTCTCTATTCATAACTTATTATTTATATATATGAATCAATTTCATAAACCACCTTTTTAAAAAGCTTAGACTGCTCTTACTTCAAAACTTACGTTTTTAAATTCAGGCTGCTTGCTTTTGCTCTTGTAAAATTACATTGATTCGGTCTACTGCTACTT
>JAPSKP010000156.1 GCA_031181585.1 Lysinibacillus sp. | reverse complement strand
CTACGTAGAAATTAAGCTTTTATAATGGAGGGAACTATTGTGCGGTATAACCGCCATCAACGGCAATAGTCGCTCCTGTTGCAAAATCATTTTCCGCTAAGAAAACAAATGCATGTGCGATTTCCTCAGATTTGCCAAGCCTTCCAATTGGATGTCTTGCAACAAGCCCATCATAGAAATCTCCAAGTGCTTCTTTGTTCACAAGAGCTGTTTCAATATAGCCCGGAGCTATAGCATTCACTCGAATGTTACGAGTAGCATATTGAAGGGCAGCGGCTTTTGTCATTTGAACTACTGCACCTTTAGTCGCTGCATAAGCAAACGCACCAGCTTCCCCTACCAGCCCTAAGATAGAGGCTGTATTTAATACTACGCCGCCGCCGGTTTTTAAAAACTCACGAATGGCATATTTCATACCGTAAAATACACCATCTTGGTTTACTTTAATGATTTTGTGATAATCTTCATAGGTTAATTCGTGTAATTCTCCTAACCCACCAATGCCTGCGTTATTCACAATGATATCTAATTTTCCATAGTGTTCCACGGTTTTTGCTACAAGATTTTTTACGGATTCTTCATTACCCGCATCTACCTGAACAAACAGAACATCTAGTCCAGCAGCTTTCAACTCTTCTTCAACAGCTTTACCACCTTTTTCGTTAAAATCTGCGATCACCGTTTTTATACCTTTTTCAGCGAAAGCCTTTACCGTTGCTAAACCAATTCCACTTGCTCCGCCCGTTACGATTGCTGTCTTGCCATCTAATTTACCCAAACTACAAACCCTCCTGATACATATTCTGTTAAAGTAAACCATTTTTGTAAAATAACGATTATGTTAATATTCTGTTCAAAAACCAATTATTATATAACCATCTAATTAGAATGGATGGGATTGTTGAATAAAGTGAAAATGGTAGGTTCACAATGGTTATTCTGTGAATGACAAATAAATAAAGCACAGAATAATTTTCCGTGCGTTTCTCAACCATATCTTTTATGTTAGAAGCGTTAGTTATTAAGAGACGCTGAACTAATAAACGGCAGGAAAATCAAATGTAAACATTGAAGGGATCTCGGCACTTGAACGAAAAATAAACTATAATTGCGATAAAAAAAGAGGTATTTATAGCCATTCAAAATAGCATTCCCAAATGAAAGTTTGGAAAGCAACAAAAAAGCCGCCACATATGTGACGACTATCCATTGATCATTGTGAACCTTCTTCAATTAATGTTTCCATATCGATGGCAATCGTGTCATAAGGGACACCGTCTTCTTGCTCTGAATAGCCGGAATAGTTTTTCACAGCTACCCCGTTTTCATCTACAAGGAAAAAGGTATTTGCATGGAGGACTTGATTTTGCTCTGGATCAGTCGGCTTTTTCACGAGTGTTTTAAACGAGTTTAGCGCGAATTGTTCGATGAATTTTTGGTCATAGCCTGTGACAAGGTTCCATTTTGCCTCATCCGGTACATCATAGCGGCTCAAATATTCCGCTAATACTTCCGGCTGATCTGTCTCCGGATCGACCGAGAACGCCACGATATTATAGTCCTCTACCTCGCTTTCCTTCAATGAAGCCTGGATTTCTGTCATATTATATGTCATTGGTGAACAGATCGTCGTACAATTTGTAAAAATGAACATCGCCAGCCACGGCTTCCCTTTCAAGTCTTCTAGAGACATCTCTTCCCCTCGATGATTCGTTACAGTGAAATCTTGTACTTCGTAGTTTGTCGTCGCCTTGAATTTATAATTACTGCACGCACTTACAAGAGCAGCGACAAGCAGCAGCATAGCTGCTAGAGCATATTTCTTTTTCATCTATCTCTCTCCACTTCTTCCATCATTATGTTCATCTTAACGAATTGTATAAGAGAATACAATATTGCAGTCGTGAAGGCTTTCGGACAAATGTGTGAAACTTTACTTCACAATTATGATCTTCCATCCAAAAGTGCGGTATGAATCGCATCGAGTTTATTTTCTATACGATAGAGCAAATAAAACGATACAGCGACCGGAAAACCGATTTCCTGGATGAAGGTTATCCACTGCTCCAACATTCTCACCTGCCTTTAAAAAGCCGGCGGGACATCCCGCCAGCTTCTGTTTTAGTTCATTTCGAATTCTGTTACCTCCCGCTCGACGATTCGGGCAGATTTTTTTGCGACAATACCTGCCCCTTCACGCGAAAAGACATTGGCTGCCACGACTACCTGCATAGCAGCGTTTACCTCAGCAGCCGTCACCCCTGCCTTCGGACTCGGCACCGAAAGCGTTAAAGACTTGCCGTCTGCCAGCTCAAATACTAGCTCCAGTACTTCGTTCATTTTGTCACCTCCCTTCTGCCCAGCCCCTCATTAAAGAATCAGCTGCTTTTCCGTTTTTTCCACATCAGCCACCGTATAGCTTGTCAATCCGCTGATTGCTTGCGCTACCTGCTGCAGCTGGTCTGCCGTCGCTTGCTCCATCACATTGCGATAGCTCACTTTCTTATACACCGGCTTGCCTTCTGCATCGACTCCCGCCTGGAAGTTCACAGCTAATGCAGCCTGTTGAAATTGAAATGCTGGCATCCTTCATCCCCCCTTTCTATCACTACTATCGAAATTCGTCACAGAAAAAGGGACATTGCTAATGAAAAAAATGTTCAAAACTCTTATAATAATTCCTAGAGATAGTAAAGAGGTGAATATATTGGCTTTAAGTGGATGGTTTTTATGGTTTATCTTATTTTGGGTAGTGGTCCTCATATCCTTGATGGGCATCGGCGGCTTTTTCATGTTCAGGAAGTTTTTAAAGGCTTTACCGAAAGCGGACGGGAAATCCGATCTGGACTGGCAGGAGTTTTATTTAGACAAGACAATCCACCTGTGGAGTGATGATTCAAAGGCACTGCTTGCGGAACTGACAGCGCCTGTACCTGAACTTTTCCGTCAGGTAGCGAAAGAAAAAATCGCGGGGAAAATCGGCGAATTGGCATTAGAGGAGCGCGCTTCCTCGATTACACAGGATTTGATTATCCGCGGCTACATTCAGGCAACACCAAAACGGGATCATAAATTTTTACGAAAAAAATTGGATCAAATGCAAATTGATATGTCCCCTTATGAGCATTTGTTTGAATAGGATAGCGGTCTTTGGTACAGCAAAAAAGGCACATCACGCTCTGGAATCACGGTGATGATGCCTTCTTTTCGTATGAATCGTAAAAGGTTTTCTCTATCACAGACTTTTACATTCGTTTTGTTAGCAGCAGTTCATCCCGAAGCGGAATGCCGTGCTCGCCAATAAGCGGGATGGACGGCTTGATTTCCCGGGCTTTCGCTACTGCATTCGGGAATAGTTCAATCAGCTGATAGCCTCTCTTTTGATAGAATTTCAGCGCATTTAAGTTGTCATTTGTTGTAATGAGTGTAACAGCCCCCTTTTGTTCAGCCAGGGCAAGCCGTTCTACCTCCTCCACAAGCATACTCCCAATTCCCTGTCTCTCCAGCAGACTATCGAGTGAGATGATTTCGATCTCGTTCTCTTTTCTGTCAAAGGTAATCAACCCCACAATATTCTGCCCCTCATCCAGTGCAGCAAAACCTTCAAGTGCCGAGCAGTCATACACACCGCTCGAAATAACCATCTCCGGGCTCCCCCATTGTTTCGTAAAGAAGTGAGTGACTTTTGTAGTTAAGGTTTCATTTACTCTTACGATTTTCATCTATGTATACTCCTTTATGCTTAAAATTGCTAACTAGTGAAACCTCTTCTATATGCGATTCGTAATAATACCATTATTATACATAAAATGAAGAAAGGTGGTACTATATTGATAGCATTATTTAAAGAAATTGTGGAAATCATGCACAACGATTACGCAGGCTGTTTTGATAAAGAGGCTGCGATCAGCCGGAGCGATTTATTGAACAACTACAAAAGCTTCAGGAAAATGACGAGCTGACAAATGAAGCATTCGCAGCGACCGTGAAGGATTATTTACTCGATTTTAACGACAAACA
>JAPSKP010000155.1 GCA_031181585.1 Lysinibacillus sp. | reverse complement strand
GGGAAAAACATTCACACAACACGGGAATGGATTATTCGAAACGCTGCTGTTCCGGTTGGTACCGTGCCGATTTATCAAGCGCTTGAAAAAGTAAATGGGATAGCAGAAAACCTCACATGGGAGGTTTATCGTGATACATTAATCGAACAAGCAGAGCAAGGGGTGGATTACTTCACGATTCATGCGGGAGTGCTTCTACGTTATATCCCGTTAACAGCTAACCGTTTAACAGGTATTGTATCCCGGGGCGGGTCGATTATGGCACAGTGGTGCTTAGCTCACCACGAAGAAAGCTTCCTTTATACGCACTTTGAAGAAATATGTGAAATTATGAAAGCTTATGATGTGGCGTTTTCCCTTGGCGACGGCTTGCGGCCGGGCTCCATTCATGATGCAAATGATGAAGCACAGTTTGCGGAGCTTGAAACACTTGGCGAACTAACAAAGATTGCCTGGAAACATGATGTACAAGTGATGATTGAAGGACCGGGTCATGTTCCGATGCATCTCATAAAAGAAAATATGGATAAGCAATTGGAAATTTGCCAGGAGGCACCGTTCTACACACTAGGCCCTCTTACAACGGATATCGCACCAGGCTATGACCATATAACATCAGCAATTGGTGCTGCAATGATCGGTTGGTACGGGACGGCGATGCTGTGCTATGTGACACCTAAGGAACATTTAGGTTTACCGAACCGGGATGATGTGCGAGAAGGGGTCATCACTTACAAAATTGCCGCACATGCCGCAGATTTAGCAAAAGGGCATCCGGGTGCACAAAAAAGAGATGATGCATTATCGAAAGCCCGTTTCGAATTCCGCTGGCGCGACCAGTTCAACTTATCATTAGATCCTGAACGGGCTATGGAATACCATGATGAGACGCTGCCTGCTGAAGGGGCAAAGGTAGCGCATTTTTGTTCGATGTGCGGACCGAAGTTTTGCAGTATGAAGATCTCCCACGATATTCGAAACCAGGTAAAAGAAAACGAACTAGAAAACCAGAAAATGATTGAAGAGGGATTGAAGGAGAAGGCACAACAATTCAAAGAGGCTGGCGGGAAACTGTATCAATAGCAATCGTGCTTCATTCGATAGTGTATTGAGAATGAGGGAAAGTAAGTTTTTGTAATCTATTCGCGTATTCTCTCTATCATCTATCCCTCGCTTTGTTTATACTTATTTTGAAATTCATTACGAAAGTAAAAGAATTGTTCAGATAAGGTTTATTCAGGAGATGATGGAGATGGAAAAGAAATTTAAGCTAACAGGAGATTTAGCGATCCGTGTTATTAATGCACCAGCAGAATTTCCGGTAGTTTCAACAAAGACTGCGCCGTTTGACCGGGTTTTAGTCTTTGTATATTCGGTAGAGGAAATGGCAGATGTTGTACGCCAAATTATTCAAGAGGATCAGCTGCAGGAAGGAGCATATCTTTTCCTTCTTTATCCGAAAAAGGGCAATAAGCAATTCGATTCTTATATTGGCAGAGATGATATTTTCCCGGCATTTGATATGGATGAAGAAAAATATGTCTTTGGAAGCCCGATCAAATTTGCAAGTTTACAGTCATTAGATGAAACGTATTCGATTTTATCGCTTAAGAAGCAGACAAAAAAGACAAAACGTACAGCGGCAAGCCAACGAGTAGGCGATTATGTAGCAGATATCCCAAAGCTTACAGCATATTTAGCGGACCAAAAAGAAGGACTAGCATTATTTGAATCACTTACACCTGGCTATCAAAAGGATTGGGCCCGCTATGTATTCAGTGCGAAGAAAGAAGAAACACAGCAGCAGCGTCTAGAAGAAATGGCACAGTTATTATCACAGGGTTATAAAACGAAGGAACATTTTCGGAAGGCACAAAAGTAACTGTGTCCTTTGAATAATAGGTATTTCACAGCTTCAGAAAGACACTTATGATATAAATGTCTCAGAGTGAAGACAAAGTTATTTTTGACTTTGTCTTCACGTTTTTTCAGCTAACTTTATAAAGGTATGTTTTACCCAGCCTGTCTTGAAAACGCTTGCCAGACAAGGCGCACCGACGAGCGAAGACGCGAATAGAACCTAAGTTCATGCGCGGACGAGCGAGGCAAGCAACGATGGATGAAAGCGTTTGTCAACAGGCTGAGACACTTATGATATAAGTGTCTTTTTGTATTAGTGGTAGAGGTATGGTTACTACAAGAAGGGATGTTTCATTAAGGATTAAAAGGAGCATCGGCAAAATGAAAAACCCGGAATAAGTATTCCGGGCCTGATTACACTTACATTTTGTTATCCATGACACACTGCCTCGCTTCCGCATTGTATCTTAAGATGGTCTTAAGAAAATCACGCTTTCGCTCATTCAGTATTAGTATTTGATTGTCCTTTTGAGTTAACGATCATTCGCACTCATCGGGTTAACCCTCCTAAGTCATTGGATTTGAAGTGGAATCAGTACTAGTATAGGCCAATTTATATTTTTTATCCGCGATAATAAAAATTTGATGCTTTTCGTTTGTTTAATTGTATAGCGGCACATGTTATAATGAGGAGCTTAAGGTAATTATAATAGTTGTTTATAATTGAACGGATGCCAAGAAGAGCCTCCGCCTAGCGTTAAAATATGGAGGTGCAACAATGAATAAACGATGGACGATTGGTAAAATTAAAGAATTTGTTGAGAACAATTCGGATAGCAAACTGCTAACGACAGAATATCATGGTTTCTCCCAAATGCTGCTTTTTAAATGTGCATGCGGAAGTAATTTTGAAAAAACATTTACAAAATTTAAAAATAATAACCAGCGTAAATGTGACGTGTGTCAGCCGCCAAAAGTGTCACGTTAACAGTATAAGCTTGGTCATTAATGGCCGATAACCAGTAAAATCATGAACATGATTTTGCTGGTTTTTTATATGGAGCGAAGAAAATTTATGGAAAAACGCGCACTTTATAACATGCGGATCCTTATTAATTTCTCATACTATCCCTATGTATAGATTCTATGGTTACGGCAATTCTTTTGTACTGCAAATAACCCGTTTCGCTCCCATTCTTTATAAAGCATTACCGTATTTGGATGAAAAAGGATAAATGCATTAATGTCTTTTTTTCGATACTTCTTCATTCGGAACACCTCCTATCAATTCTACGTCATAATCAGCGTAGAAGTAGGAGGGTAAGTGATATGTAATTAGATAATTAGCTGTAGAGATATAAAAATCTGTATACTTTTCAATCGAACAAGCGGATATCGATGAGGAGTGGTGACTTGAATATCTAAAGGTAAAGAGATGCATAATGAAATAAAATGGAGAGCTAAATCCATAAAATAAATTCAATAACTGAGCGTGTTTTGAAATGTATAAAGCTGTGGGTCTTTTATTAAAACAGTCGAAGGGCAATACACAAAGAGAAAAATTCATGGATATAAATGAAAATGGTGTTTTCGTCTGTTTTTTACTATAATTTTTAGAATACTGACATAAAGGACTGCTACAGATGAAATTGATGCAACGTTTTATTTTAAGCCGATCTGCTGAGAAACGACTTGTTTATTTCTATGGAATGGTCACAGTGGACGAACATGTATGGCTGTTACGGGACAAAGCTGGTGATTTACTAATGTTTGAGGATAAAGCCGACTATCCATTTTTACTTCCTGTGTGGCCAAGCCGGAGCTTCGCGGAAACGGTGGCTGAAAAAATAGATGAGCCATATGAGGCGTTTAATATAACACTTTCGTCCTTTGTAGACGATTTACTTGTCCGGATAGAAAGGGACGGCGGCGCGGCAACGATCTTTCCAAATGGCCATGATACGATTACTCAGACCCGCGAGGAAATAAAGGAAATGCTGCGTACTATTGAAAAACAATAACGCTAGGAAATCTATATATAACTAAACGGCTGCCCTGGCAGTCGTTTCATAGTAAAGACAAAGCGGATAATTGGCTTTGTCTTTATGTTTTTTTATGAGTTTTACCCAGCCTGGCTTGAAAAAGCTTGTCAGACTAGGCGCGTCACCGAACGAGGAAAATGAACTGCTGTGTTTGTTTTGATATAATTTACCATTTTATGCTAAGGTGAATTTATCATTACTATATTGGAGGATAAACAGATGC
>JAPSKP010000060.1:17703-20829 GCA_031181585.1 Lysinibacillus sp. | reverse complement strand
CCTGGAGCAACACCGTAAACGCCGCCTTTATCGCTTCCCCCATCAGCTAATGCTGAACCGGCAACGTGTGTACCATGACCGTTTCTATCTGTACAGCTATTGTTGATAAGTGTCGTAGCACCTGTAAAGTCTTTACATTGCTCTACGTTATTGACAAGGTCAGCATGAGAAGTGTTGACACCTGTATCAAGTACGGCGATATTAATGCCGCTTCCTCCAGATGTAGATGTTAAATTGTTGTTGTTGTAAATTGCTTTAATACCCCAAGGGATTTGTTGAGAGGCTCTCGCAGAAATTGTTGAATCCGTTATTTCATTTTCTATCATAGTATCTTTTTCTAAGTCTATCGTGTCTAAGGTAACGATAGGAACCTTTGTAACGGTGAAGTTTTTATTATTCTGCAGCGCTTCGAATTGTTTTTCAGTCATATCAGTTGAAAATCCGTTCTCTGTTAATTCCCAACGAGGTGAATATTGAGTTTTTAATGTTGACTTTGCGGATGTGTTGTTTGCCTCAATATACACACGGAATTTTTCCTGACTCTCGTCGTTTCTTGAGCTGCTGTCGCTACTCATGGTTGTCGCATGCACCGGATTGATTACTGCTCCTGCAATCAAAAGACTAAGCAACGTACTTTTCATTTTTTTCATTCGACCTAACCCCTTTTCAAATTAGATTTTGTACTACAATTTGAATCTACCATACTTTCAGTTTTTTGATTATTGGGAAAAGTTTGAGTATAATAAATGTAAAAAATAGTAATTTGAGGAGGGAGGTTACTAGCATGAAAATGGGATCATTAATTAAGTACTATCGTACAAAGCTAGGAATGACACAGAATTCCGTTGCTATGGGGATTTGCTCGATTCCTCATTTAAGTAAAATCGAAAATAATAATAAAGAAGCAAATAGCGAGACAATCCGTCTATTGCTAGAACGTTTAAACATTAGTATCCACGATGTTGAGAATAGCGAACAAAATATCGTGCAGTTATTAAATGATTTACAAAAACATATCAATTACTTAGAGAATGAGAAAGTAAAAGAGACAATGGACAAATTAAAAGAATATGAAGAAATAATTGGTTTTACGGAATCTATTTATTTATATGAACTTTATAAACTACGTTATTATGTGTTTGTTAACGAGCAGAAATTAGCAGAGAATCAATTAAGATGGCTAAATGCCCACCGGCAAAATCTTTCCCAACATGAAAGGTATTTACATTCATATTATTATGCATTAGTTTTAATAACAAAAGGTAAATATGAAGAAGCAGCTACAGAACTAACTAAAATACTTCAAATACATCCAGAACTAGGTTCACTAGAAGGAGAGTTTTACTACCATTTTGCTCTAATAAAAGGACGGTTAGAAGAACCAAGCCAAGCAATTATTTATGGGAAAAAAGCTCTTCAATTCTATAAGGACCAATTTAATTTTAAAAGAATTGTTTATACATTAATGTCCCTGGCACTCAATTACTCTCGTGGAAAGGTGTTTCATGAAGCGATCGAAATCTATGAACATCTCGTAAGAAATGTAGAGCTATTACAGCAGCAGCAGCTATTACCTGCCATATATCACAATTTGGGGGATTTGTACCAAATGAGGGGGGAGTATGAAAATGCCTTAATTTACTTTGAAAAAAGCGCTTCGTTAATGTCAAAGAACTGCGATCATTATCTGCTTTGTTTATATAACTTAGGTGTTACACAACTTCGCTTAGAACAAGTGGAGAAGAGTATAAAAACCTTCAGTGTTCTAAAGGAAGAAGCGAAAAATAAGAAAAAATTAAGTTTTAATTTATTCGCTACCTTTTATTTATATTTACTGGCGGAAGAAAAAGAGAAAGCAATGGATTTTTTAGAAGGGAGGTTAATTCCGTTTACAGCAGATAATGAAGAATTAAAAGAAATGCACCAACAATTTTCTTATTTATTGGGAGAATATTATCGACAAGAGAAAAAGTATGAAAAAGCTATGCAATTTATTGAAATCTAAAGGAGAGTGTGAATATGAAAAAAAATGCTGGATTATCAATCTTAATACTGAGTGTTGCAATAATAATTATGTCTATTCCAATTCATCCACCAGTTTTACAATAATTCACATCCGTATTTTCAGTTAGACCATTTCGACATTGAATAGTTAAAAGTGAAGGTTCACAAGCACTAAGTGTAACAGGGCTTCTACTAAATAACCTCGTTGGATATAATCCCGACATCACTGATAAAATTTGTTAGTGTTAAGTTCATGAAGCATTACTTCAAAGTAACGTAAAAAAAGCCATTCAGCAGCTATTATTAAAACTGCTGAATGGCTTTTTAGAGTTGGCATTTTTTATTAGCTATGCTGTACAAAAAACGTCAATTGATCTGGTGAGGCAAGATCGCACCCTAAGCAACTGGATTCTCTGAAAAATAGCTTCGTACTGAAAGGACCATAAAAATTAAGAATCCTCAATTTTCATGGTCTTTTACTTCATTTTGTAATGAGTGACTGTCAATGAATTTCATTTAGTATTAATTTGAGTAAGCTGTGGTTCTTGCTAAAGACGGCGAACTTATTCGTTAGTTATCGAAGAGTGTTAATGAAAAGAATGCACAAACAACTGATAGAGCATGGTGAAGGAGAAAGGAGTTGTTGTTCTCAGCAAGTGGAAAAGCGTTTATAGATGTGAAATAGAAAAGAACCCCCTATGAAGTATTAGAGGTTCTCCTTCAAACAGCCTATTCGATAACATTATTATAAATATCAAATTCATATTCAGCGCCAATTTTCTGGGCGAATTCTATCAGCCTGTGATTAATGCCAAGCCCTCGGGTTTGATAGCTATTAAAGTAAATAACGGTCATTATATAACATTTTAAATTGTACGTTTCTTTATATTTGTTAATAATGTCTGCAGAGTTAAATAAGGAATCTACGATTTGGTTAATGGGTGCTTCCGGGTGATCAGTTAGGATATAATCTGTTCCAAGCTCCCAAGCAGTTTCATACCTAATATGTTTATTTGTACCCCTTATAAATTCCTCCCCTTGCCTGTATGATTCCGTTGGATTTAGTCCTATCTCTTTTGTGAATTCATCTAATGGAAAGCTATCCCCATATAAAATAAAATA
>JAPSKP010000060.1:0-17603 GCA_031181585.1 Lysinibacillus sp. | reverse complement strand
CATACCTAATATGTTTATTTGTACCCCTTATAAATTCCTCCCCTTGCCTGTATGATTCCGTTGGATTTAGTCCTATCTCTTTTGTGAATTCATCTAATGGAAAGCTATCCCCATATAAAATAAAATAGGTCATCGTTTTAGTACAATATTCTTCCAAATTGAAAACCTCTCTTTATTTCTAAAGTAAGCTGCTTTTGATAAAATATCAAATGATTTACATAAATTAGAATGTTAGTTATTTTATAGACTAAATAAATCTTTATCATGATTTTTCTTGCATTATCAATTTTTAGTTTTATTGCATCTCTGACAGTAATACAGGCATCAACTATTACTAATGAACCAAGATATCACTATCTCTCCGGGGGATGCCTACGGATGACAGTTACAATGGAATTTTTATGTTGTAGGAATATATACTCTGCGTAGACCGTTATAAATGAGCCTAAAACCATAGAAACCAACTGCTTCTCAAAACGTAGAAAAATTAAAGTTATTTTAATAGATGGAGGAGAAAGGGATGAAACTTTTTAAAAGAAGTATGATTCTAGTGTCTATGCTGTGTTTGGCAGTAATTGCAGGGTGCGGGGATGACCAAACTCAAGAGGGGGATGCAAAGTCTGACACAACAACGGCAGCCGAAGAAACAGCAGTCGAAAAGATTCCGCAGGCCGCTAGAACTGTAGAAGATATGGTAGACCAAAAAGCCGGTGTGTTAATCGAAGCGCATATGGACCAGCAGCTGGAAACGCTTGGAGGCTGGGACAGTCAGCAATACCGCGATTTTTTAGAGCAAACGTTCAATCCAATTGCTGAGAAGGAGCTTGAAAATTATTTTACTAAACACAAAAACCTAAGTGGTGAGGAGGTATATGATTACCTCGTTTATATGCTTGGTTCAGGCAATTATCAAAACTATTATGACCAGCTGGTTACATATGATCATGGATTCGTAATGCCGGAGTTACCGGATGGTGAGGATGAGGTTACAACAAAACAAAAGAAAATGAATGTCGTGGTGCTGATGGATGCAAGCGGCAGCATGAAAGGGGAAATAGCCGGTCAGACAAAAATGGAGCTGGCAAAAACGGCGATTGCCAAATTTGTGGAGCAAATTCCCGAGGATGCAAACGTTGCATTGATCGCCTATGGACATGTAGGCTCATCGGCAGATGCGGATAAAGCAGCATCTTGTTCTTCTGTGGAATCGGTGTATCCGCTATCTGCTTATCAAGCCGAAAACTTCACTACCTCATTAAATTCCTTCCAGGCAAGGGGATGGACCCCATTAGCCGGAGCGATCAATAAAGCAGGAGAAATTCTGCAGGCTTATCCTTCGGATGAATACTTGAACCTTGTTTATATGGTGAGTGATGGTGTGGAAACATGTGATGGAGACCCCATTGCTGCAGCCCAGCAGCTTCAAAGCCAAAGTATTAAAGCAAAGGTCAATATTATCGGCTTCGATGTAGACAATGAAGGCCAGCAGCAGCTGAAAAAAGTAGCAGATTCCGGCGGTGGGGAATATGTGACAGTGGAGGATCCTGCTGAGCTTGAAGTCCAAATAACAAAAAAGTGGCAGCCTACAATCGGCCAGCTCGTCTGGACACAAGGCGTGACGATCCAGCAATTTACTAAGGCGATGGAGCGGATGAATGGGATTTATAACCCGCTTTATACAGCCTCCGATGCCGAGTTAAATCGTATTAAACATGCAGTCAATTTCCTGCATGGGGAGGAACTTCTTACTGATGATGTGAAAAAGCAGGTGCTGGAATTGGCTGAATCCCTGCATGATGTACGGAATGAACACTTTAAAGCAATAAAAGAGACTAAGGAAGCGGAGAGAAAGCAGGCCAACGAAGAAATTAATGCGAAGGTTGAGGAATGGCGCCAGAAATGGAGAAATGAATAAAAAGCGTATTTTCCGATGGGGAACTAGCGAAATTTTTCCTAGCTGTCAATTCTTTACCAAACTTCCCTACTGCAATGTAAAAGCAGTATGGTGAGCATTCTAACCGAGGAAAAGTACTTTGCCTATACATAACCCGCATTTCCTTATAGAGCAGTGAACCGTATCATAAGTACGTAGAGTTAACATGCTGCGTTAAGCTTATGATTAACTGCTGGCTCACTTTAGTGTACATGACAATGTTGAATATGTAGAAGCTCCTCATTTATGGATTCATCTAGCATTAATAATCCTGTTAAAGGAGTTGCTTTAGCGGAGGGCAAGAAGAGAGTAAATCCTTAAAGGTTACGTACTGTACAAAACCATATTTTAGTAGAATAGAAAAATGTTCGAAATCAAGAAGCGGCCAGCTGGATGGCCGCTTTTTCTATTCTAGAAATTGAATGATTCTTATATTTAAGAGAACCTTCTCTTTTCCTTGAGAAAAACTTTAAATCTAGTGGCTATAATCAGGACATAAGCAAAGATTGCTTATTCAGAACAGACGTTTTGAGAAAATCTCATAAATCAGAAGGGAAGAAAATAATGGATAAGAATAAGTCGGGAAAGAAAAATTTTATGAATATGAAAAAAAGGATAATAACAGGTGTTTCGTTATTAGTAATTGCTACTTCAACTACTGTTGCAGCTGCTCAGCATACCGATTACTTCAATGAGTTTTTTGGCGGAATAGCTAACAACTTTGTAAAAGATACACATGATCAAGTAGTTATAGCATCTGGCATAAAAATGAAAATAGTAGAAAGCATAAGTGCGGAAAAAAGCTCACTCGTCATCGTCTCCTTTGAAAAAGAAGATGAAACTAAATTTCCTGAAGGAGCAGCAGTGTCGAATCTGGAGTTAGACCTGAAAGATGGTGCAAGTTATATGGTTGAGCAGCGATTGACGGAGGATCGAAGCAAGATTATTGCGATGTTTGATATGGATACAGTAAGCAGCATAGAAGGCAAAAGCGTTACAGTGAAAGCCGATGCTATTGTGGATGATAAAACAGGAGAGGTACTTGCGGGCGGGCCCTTTAAAAATAAATTTACGGCACAGGATCGTTCGAATAAATTCGATATTGATGTAACACTTACACAACAAAACGAAGAAGTTGGGCTGAAAGCTTTATATGTTTCGGCGATTGGGATTGAACTTGAAGGGGAGCGGTTAGATGGCAAGACAAGTTACTTACCTGAAATTGGCCCTATCGTCAAAGTGGTGACAAAGGACAACCAAATCATGGAACTAAGTATGGGCTCAATAAGTACAACAGATATCGGATTCAAATGGCAATATAGTCTAGACAAAAACGGGGACCGTGTATTTTTAGATAAATCTAACGTTAAAAAGATCATGATAAACAATCAAATAATTGATATTGATTAAACGAAGCATTGAACTAATTAAATTACGCAATATGCAGGCAAGAGTGAGCAACAGGCTTAAAGACAGCATGATAAAAGGAGAGCCATGAAATTGAACTGCAGTTCAATTTCATGGCTTTTTGACTTCTGCGGCTCCTCACTGGAGAAAAGGTTTTTTCGTGCCGCTTCCGGCTATTCTTACGTTTACTTTGTAAATCGTGCTGTCTCTGCCTTTTTTGCTTTTTAATATTAAGGAATTACTTTCCTTTTCTTAAGAAAAACTTAAAAAATAGAAGCTATACTTTATTTGATAAGAATACGATTCTTAACCAAAAGAAACTTCAGGAGGATGAATAAATGGAAAACTCATTCATGTTTACGATAGATTCATGGTATATCCTTATACCTGCATTTCTCATTTTTATAATCTATATGTTCTTCATGACAATTAAAAACAAAAAGTATAGTTGGGGTCAATTTTTATTAGTAACCTCTTTTGCAGTTTATTCTCTAAGTATGATTCACCTAGTATTTTTCCCGATTGAGATTAATATTGGGGAATATGCAAATCTAACTCCATGGTACAAGTCTATTAACTTTATTCCGCTGCTAACAATAGACGCAGCAACTTTTATATTAAACATAATCATGTTAGTACCCCTTGGTATGTATTTACCATTACTGAGCAGCAAGTTTCAATCTGTTAAAAAGGCAGCTTCTATGGGGCTGTATATCAGCTTATCCTTTGAATTTACACAACTCTTGATGAGAATCATCTTTGGCAATGGGAGAAGTACAGACATTAACGATTTACTTGCCAATACTTTAGGGGCGGTAATAGGGTTTTTACTAATAAGAGAGCTGTCAAAAAAATCGTTCGTTAATACTATTCTTCATAAACTGAGGCTGGAAAAAAGCTATGAAAGAGCATAAGATTACCTATTCTCTATAAGGAGGCTGGATCTATTGGGGAATAACATCCTAATTGTTGATGATGATAGAGAAATTGCAAAGTTAGCGGAAATATATATGAGAAACGAGGGGTATCACGTTTTTCAAGCGCAGGATGGACTGGAAGCTTTAAATATCATTGGGCAGGTTCCTGTAGATCTTATTATTCTAGATGTCATGATGCCTAATATGGATGGGTTGGAATTATGTAAGCGGATCAGAGTAAACAATCAAGTGCCCATTCTTATGCTCAGTGCAAAAGTACAAGATATGGATAAAATTATCGGTCTTATGACAGGCGCAGACGATTATATGATAAAACCATTTAATCCATTAGAATTAATGGCCAGAGTAAAGGCATTATTACGTAGATCGAATTATAAACCCGCAGATATCGATAAGGATGTCATTCGGATTAATTCATTCGAAATTGATAAAAAATCGCATAAAGTTACCGCAAACGGGAAGGAAATTAAGCTGACATCTATTGAATTTGAAATTCTGTATTTATTCGCAAAAAGCCAAGGAACAGTATACAGTTCTGAAGAGATATTTGAAAGAGTATGGAAGGAAAAAAGTGTAGGTTCAAATAAAACGGTCATGGTTCACATTAAGAATATACGGGACAAAATTGATTTAGCTATTCCAGGAGAAACCATTATTCAAACTGTTTGGGGAGTAGGTTATAAAATTGAAAAAAGTCCTTAAGTTCATTCCTCTCTGGAAAACACTACTATATATATTGTTAGCAGTAATAGTAACGGGTATAACTGCCTGCATACTGTATTTTGCTGCCCTCTACTTAGAGAAAGAATCCTCTCGTTTTTCAGATTTAGTTGAATTGGTTGGCACTTTTGGGCGAGGGCCATTTATACTAGGCTTTTGTCTATTATTAATCCTGTGTTTATTACCTTTCTTCTATTATGAGCGACAGAAGTACGGTGAATATTTGCTGGAAAAAATGATTAATGAAATACAATATATATCTGAAGGTCAATTTAAAGAAAAAATAACGATTGAAAGCAATGGGATTATAGGCAAATTAGGTGCAAAGGTTAATCAAATTATCACGCAGGCGGAGAAGGCAATAATTGATCAAAAAGAAGCCGCACAAATAAAAAATGAGCTGATTACAAATGTTGCCCATGATCTGCGCTCACCACTCACGTCAATTGTTGGCTATTTAGACCTCATTCATGAAGATAAATATAAGAGTGAGGTGGAGCTGAGGTATTATATTCAAGTTATTCATCAAAAGTCTAAAGATCTTCACCAATTAATAAATGATTTATTTGAATATACATTAGGTCAAAATAAAGAATTCTTAGTTAATGAAAATCCTATAAATATAGAAGAAATGTTAAATCAATTAGCCATTCAATTTCAGGTTCAAATTAAGGAAGCAGGTATGGAGCTGAGACAGCATCCCTCGACTGTGGATAGTCCTATTGTGATAGGGGATGGAAATAAACTGGCGAGGGTATTTGAAAACCTGATTCAAAATGCTATCCGATATGGAAATGAAGGAAGATATATTGATGTTACATTATCAGAATATAATGGAGTAATCGAAGTAGAAATTGTAAATTATGGCCAAGCTATTCCCAGCATGGACTTGCCCCATATATTTGAAAGGTTTTATCGAGTTGAAAAATCCCGGTCCCATCAAACGGGTGGTTCAGGTCTAGGTTTGGCCATTGTGAAAAGTATTATAGAATTACATGGCGGTCAAATTGAAGCGGAAAGCTCAGCAGGGAGGACGGCCTTCATAGTAAAGCTCCCCAAAAATGTTTAGGGGAACCGTAGCGAGAGAACAGTACGGCGAAGTGTGCAACGCAAAAAAGTGAAAAGATACAGACGAAAATAAAAAACTCGTTTAGCTATATTACAGAGGAAGGGTAGTACAAGTAAAAACAGTTTTCCAAAAAGCCCCTCCAAAACGCAGTAGATCATCTACGTCTGGAGGGTCTTTGCATTGAAAGGTGTCGCTTTATTTTTCTACCAAAGATTGTCCTTCCAATGCAATCATTCGGGTTGCAGCTTGCTGAATAAAATATTCATCGTGCGACACAAATAAAATAGTGCCGTCATACGCCTTAATAAAGCTGACGAGTGCTTCACGTGCAGCCATATCTAAAAAATTGGTTGGCTCATCAAGCAGGAGAATATTGTAACGCCCTAAGAAGAGCTCGCTTAACAGCAGGCGAATACGTTCACCACCACTTAAATCGCTGATGTGCTTTTGTAAATCTGTGTGTTCAAATTGCATATGGTGCAAGACGCTTCGGATAAATGAATCACTGTAGTCTGAGCGTATTTTTAAAAAGTGCCACACTGTTTCATTCGGTAAATTTTGATAAGCAAGCTGTGAAAAGAACCCCATTTTTACTTTTGGGGACATTTCAATGTTTTCATGGCCGGAGAAAATGGCATGTAAAAGCGTAGATTTCCCGCTTCCATTCGGGCCTGTCAATGCTATTTTGTCACGCAATCCAATATGCAGCCGAGATTGTTCGAGCAGGGTTTTTTCACTGTAAGCTAACGTCAGGTTTTGAATCATAATAGGAAACTTATTATGAAGCTCTAATGCCTTGGCCTGAAAGAATTGAACCGGTATTGAATCCTTTACCTGCTCAACAGTTTCCAGTTGTTCAATCCGTTTTTCAATCGCCTTTGCGGCACGATGAACGGCTTTCTGGCTCGTACCCTTCGATTTAGTTTCGAACATACGATTTGCTTTCGCTTTTGTTTCCTTCTTTGACATATTGTTTGCTTGTGTAATTTTTTCAGCTTTTTTCATTTTGTCTGCAGCTGCTTTTTCCAAATGTGCTTTTTCACGCAAGTATTGATAATAAGCATCCTGGTGCTGCTGTTTCTCGAGTTCCTTCTGGGCTTCATAGTCGGAATAATTGCCGCTATAAACTGTAACTTTTCCATCATCCACTTCCCAAATTGTCGTAACTGCTTCATCCAATAACATACGGTCATGGCTGATTAAAAGGAGCGAGCCGTAATAATAGCGAAGCTGATCCTGGAGGAAGTGTATCCCATCTTTATCGAGGTGGGTTGTCGGTTCATCGAGTAAAAGTGCCTCATAGTAATGGCTGAATGCCTGCGCAAGCTTTTGCCGGGTAAGCTCACCGCCGCTGTGCGGGTCTACAGCGTGTAATTTGTGCTGTAAGGCCATATCTATATCCAGATTGGATCGGGCAAGATTCGTTTGTTCGAAATAGTAAAAATCTGTGTGTACGGCTATTTTGCCTTGCTGAGGCTGCAGTTCCCCGGATATAAGCTTTAATAATGTGCTTTTTCCGGCGCCATTTTTTCCTACAATCCCAATACGGTCGAATTGATGCACCGTTAAATGGGGGATTGTTAGAATGTCCTTATCTAAAAATTGTACATGAATATTTTTAAGCTCAAAGTTAATGTTTTCCATCATTGCTACCTCCGAAATAGTGATTTCGTACCGATAGCGAATCGATACGAGCGGGTTGTGTACTGACCGCTCGTATTAAAAGAATAATAGCATCTGCATTGTTTTAGTCCTCCTGTAAAAAAGTTAGCCTAAAACGCAATAAAAAAGCAGACATATATTTGCCTGCTTCGAAAAAAGTATAGAAAACACCCGGTAAAAAGGACATTCTATCGTATCTTTCGTTTACAAGCATGACAAAAAAGCCCTCGTTTTAAGGGATTTGCTTTTTTATTGCCAGCTTAGCGTAAACGAATAGAATACATAGAAGCAGTCCTCCTTCACATAAATTACTGTCATCATACTCAATTTCAGGGACAATTTCAACTATAGATTTATTCAAGATTATAAATAGTGGAGCATGCCTACCGTAATTCCCGGGGGTTGTATCAACATAAACGAAGGGGTAGGATAGTAAAGAAAATGGGAGTATTAGACGTTCTTTTAGTGATGTAGAATATTCCTTAATCGTATAGAATAAAAAATCCCCCGCCAATTGATTGAGATGTCAATTAGCGGGGGAGTCCATTCATGTCATGTGAGAAATTAATCTGCCTTACAAGGTTGTTTCAGGCCTTATTTAAAAGTCAAAGTTATCAGGGTCTGGACCTACACGGTGATTTTCGTTCAGCTCGTTTATTTGCTGCATTTCTTCTGCAGTTAATTCAAAATCAAATATAGCTGCGTTCTCAACAATTCGGTGTTCCTTTGTGGATTTTGGAATAGTGACAACGCCGTTTTGTAAATCCCATCGTAAAATAACTTGTGCGATAGATTTTCCGTGATTGTCTGCAATTGTCTGCAGCACTGGATTATCCAGTAATTGCCCCTGCATTAAAGGTGACCACGCTTCCATCTGAATATTGTGCTGTTGGCAGAAGGCTTTTACTTTTTCCTGAGTCAGGCGTGGATGGTATTCTACCTGATTGATCATTGGTTTAATTTCAGCATCTTTTAGTAAGTCTTCTAAATGATGTACCTGGAAGTTACTTACGCCGATAGCTTTCACTTTTCCTTCTTTATAAAGTGTTTCTAATGCGCGCCAAGCTTCTTTATATTTACCCTCTACCGGCCAATGGATCAGGTATAAATCTAAATAATCAAGACCGAGTTTTTTCAGGCTTGTTTCGTAGGCTGCTAAAGTCGATTCGTAGCCTAAGTCAGAATTCCACACTTTTGATGTGACAAATAAGTCTTCTCGTGAAATATTTGTTTCTTTTAACGCCTCATGGATTGCCTGGCCAACGCCTTCTTCATTTTCGTAAATAGCTGCTGTATCAATGCTGCGGTAGCCGTGTTTAATGGCAAATTTAACGGCATTAATCAGCTCAGGTCCTTCTTCTACTTTAAACACACCCAGTCCGAACCAAGGCATTTTTACACCATTATGCAAAGTAGTAGTATCTTGTAGATTTTTCATCATTCTAAGTAATCCTCCATTTTTTATAAGAATCAAGTTTATTCTAACTTAGTTATTCCAGTATTTCTTCCTTCAGAGACTATCTCTTTTCATTCATTTTTATTCTGATCTTTTCTTTCGAGGTATGCACTCCCGCTGGCAAGTATAGCTGCTATTAGTACCATAAGCGCTCCTACCCAAGAGGTATGAATGAGCCCGATAGAATTTGTGATCAAACCGCCTAAGTAAGACCCGAGTGCAATGCCGGCGTTAAATGCAGCAATATTGATGGCAGATGCCACATCTACCCCGGCAGGGACGAATCGTTCTGCCAGCATAACTACATATACTTGTAAACCGGGTACGTTCATGAATGCTAGAAGCCCCATTAAGAAAATGGTAATCAATCCTGCTGTTTTAAATGGTGCTGTAAACAGCAGAATAAATAGTATAACCGCTTGTACAATGAACATGTAAACTAAGGCCCTAATCGGATTATGATTGGACAGTTTTCCACCCGCCATATTGCCGATCGCTATTGCCAGGCCATATATAAGCAGAATAATTGCTACTGCTCCTTCAGAATATCCTGTGATGTCCTGCAGGATCGGAGTCAGGTAAGTGAAGACAACGAAAGTTCCTCCGTAACCTAAAGCTGTAATCATAAAGACAAGCAATAACCTGCCGTTTGTTACTAATTTGTACTGATCACGAAACGTTGTACGAGTACCTTTGCGCAAACCGGATGGAATGAGGATGCTATTTGCAATCAAGGCAATGACCCCGATACCAACAATGATGATAAATGCTGCTCTCCAGCCAAACTGCTGTCCAATAAATGTTCCTAATGGTACACCTGTTACAGTAGCTACCGTTAGTCCAGAGAACATAATGGAAATAGCGCTCGCTCTTCGGTTTTCCGGCACTAAGTCTGCTGCGATCGTTGAACCGATAGACATAAAAATCCCGTGTGAAAGAGCAGAAATGATACGAGCCGCCAGCAGGACTCCGATACTTGTTGCCCCGGCAGCAATACTATTCCCTATAATAAAGACAATCATAATCCATAGTAATAATGTTTTTCGTGACATGCTGGAAGTAATGGCTGTCAGAACCGGTGCTCCAAACGTTACGCCTAATGCATATAAGGAAACAGTTAAGCCGGCTGTCGTTACACAGATTTGTAAGTCTTGCGCTATTAATGGTAGTAGGCCGACACTGATAAATTCTGTTGTTCCTATCGCAAATGCACTTATAGCCAATGCTAACAGTGCAAATGTACTTTGTTTTTTACCCATTGCTATTTTCTCCTCCTATATAATTTGGGAATGTATGAACGATTTTGTTTTTAGTAAACTAAAACGAATTACGTCAAAACTTAATCGATAAATGTTATTATGATATATACGGAATCAATAGAGAAGTACGCACTTTAAAGTGCTGTAGGAACCTAAAAGTGATATAGGTACTTTTTAGTTCCTATAAAGAGGGAGGAACATATGAAGAAAAAGAAATATAATATTTCGGTAGAAGCGACGCTGGAAGTGATAGGCGGCAAATGGAAATGTGTTATTCTATGTCATCTTACACACGGCAAGAAACGAACAAGTGAGTTGAAACGTCTGATGCCGGATATTACACAGAAAATGTTAACGCAACAGTTACGTGAATTAGAGGAAGACGGGGTTATTAATAGAATTGTTTATAATCAAGTACCTCCTAAAGTGGAATATGAGTTAAGTGAATATGGATGGAGCCTGCAGGGCATTTTAAATTCGCTTTGTACGTGGGGAGAAAATCATATTATAAAGGTGTACGGTGATACAGTTGATGTCCTGGAAGAGAATGTGCTAAATGAACATTTAAGATAATGAATCAGCAAATGTTATCTCTTTGCTGTTCTGCTGCACAAGCCATACGATAAAAAGCGGCTTTCTTTTAAACGGCAGGAGATGTATACAAAATAATAGAGCATACTTGTTGAGGAACTAACAAGTATGCTTATTTTCGATATAAGGAACCCGCTTGCTATTGAGAGTTAAAATGCTGGGAGTGGTAATGATGATCAAACAATTAATAGAAATGTTAGAAGCCCGTAAAGCTGAAATGATTCAAATTCGCCGTTATTTACATGAGAACCCGGAGCTGTCTTTTAAAGAGGAAAAGACAGCCAAGTTTATTTTGGATTTTTACAGCGGGAAAGATGTGGAGATTGCATCGAATGTAGGCAATGGCTATGGGATGATCGCAACCATAAATGGCCGAAAACCTGGAAAGACGATAGCGCTTCGTGCTGATTTCGATGCTTTGCCCATTTTAGAAGAAACGGATCTTCCTTTCCAGTCCAAAAATGAAGGCGTTATGCATGCATGTGCACATGATGGACATACAGCTTATTTACTTGTTTTGGCGGATTGCCTCATTCAATTAAAAGAGCAGATTCCAGGTACTATCAAAATTATCCATCAGCACGCAGAGGAAGTACCACCTGGTGGAGCAAAGAGCATTGTAGAATCAGGAATGCTCGATGATGTTGAAAACATTTTCGGTATTCATTTACTGCCGACGGATCCTGCTGGTGTGATAGGGTATCACAGCGGTTATTCCATGGCAGGTAGATCTTATTTAAAGGTTAGGATTCAGGGAGTTGGCGGGCATGGTTCTTCCCCGCATAAAGCAAATGATGCCATTGTTGCAGGGGCCTACTTTGTGACAGCAGTCCAAACGATAATTAGCCGCCGCCTGAATCCATTTGATATGGGCGTCATTACCATTGGCTCCTTTGACGGAAAAGGGACCTTTAATGTTATCCGGGATTACGTGGAGCTTGAAGGGGACATCCGGTATATGTCTGATGAAACAAAAGATATTATTGAAAAGGAGCTTCAGCGCATTACCGCTGGGATTGAGACGGAGTTTGGCGTACAATGTGAGCTGACATTCACGCCGGATTACCCGCCGCTTTATAATAATCCGGAAATGACGGATTTAGTAAGGAACAGTCTTGAACGTGTCATAGATCGGGATATTAAAGAAATTACAGAGTATCCGATGATGTCGCCCTCGGATGATTTTGCGTATTATTTAGAAAAAATCCCTGGCTGCTACTTTTATATTGGCTGTACCCCAAAAGGCGTGAAAACACCTTATTTCAACCATCATCCGAAATTTGATATCGATGAAGATGCCTTGCTTGTTGCTGCTAAAGCAGTAGGATACGTAGTCTGCAGCTATTATGGCTTGGACGGGGAAGAATAAGCAGGACGAGTGGGATTTTGTAAAAGAGTAGCTTCCACGGTTGAACAGTAATTGGTCCTGGACAATTACTGTTCAACCCGAGGAAGCCTTTTTAGATTTTTAATAAAAAAGCTTTTTCTGCAGAATATCGATCGCTTGATCCATTTCCTCTAAATCTGCCTTTGAAGCATGTTGAATACGCTCAAGAAAACGCGATTCTATCGTTGAAAAGGATTCATTCATCAGCGCCTCCCCGTCTTTAGAGAGACGGATCGTTTGTTTTCGCCGATCTTCAGGATGATTGATTTTTTCGATTAATTTTTTTTCACTTAACTTTCGAAGCTCACGGCTCGTGTTCGGCATAGCCATACCCTGGCAATCGCTGATATCGCTCGGCGTCACTGGCTGACTAACTGCTATATATTCTAATATATTGTATTGGGCTTGCGAAATGGAATCCGATTTTGCATTTTTCGTTAATTCATGTGTGACACGATGAACAGAGGATGTAAATGATACGAGTTTATAAAAAAGAGTTTGTTTGTCCAATTTCCTCACCTCTCACAGTCAACATAACAAAATTGTTATCAACTTACAATTATCAATTGATAAGTAAAAGTGGTGGTGGTATCATTTAGTTATCAAATGATAAATAAGAGGTGCGCCATGAATTTATTAATCGTTTACACCTATCCAAATCATAAAAGCTTAAATTATGCGTTTTTACAAAAAGTTATAGCAGGCAGCAATGAGAATACGATTATAAAAGATTTGCAGATTTTAGATTTATATGAAGAGAACTTTGATCCTGTTTTAGTATTTAATGAGCATAAGCGAAGACGTGACATGCACTTAGACCCTCATCTTGAAAAACACAGAAAACAGCTTACCTGGGCAGACAAAATTGTGTTTATCTATCCCATTTGGTGGGGAAGGCCTCCCGCTATGCTGATGGGATATATTGATCAAATGTTTGCCTCTAATTTTGCTTATAAAGACAAGAAGGGGCTTTTCCCGGAAGGGCTTTTAAAAGGGAAATCTGTCGTATGTATATCCACGATGAAGGGACCGGCCAACTATCCATTTCTTTGGTTACACAATGCACATAAGATTCTCATGAAACGAGCGTTATTCAATTTTGTCGGAATCAAGAAAGTGAAATTTTTTGAATTCGGAAATATGGAAAGTCCAAAGGGAAACCAGCTGAAAAAACTGGAGAAAGTCTATCACTATTTTAAAAGGCTGAAAGATTAAGAAAGCGCCTGGTTCAGAACGCGAACGAGTGGTAATTCTGTTTGCACATCCATTTCCATTCAGCTAGGTGAAATAGTAACAAGCTTTTATTTAGAGAGGAGTATATAGGTATGAGAAGGAGCTGTCCGGAAAGTAAAAAAACTTTCAGGGCGGCTCTTTTCTTTTAAAGACTGGACCATAAGCGCAAGAATGAGGACGAAATTGAGCCGGATTAGTTGTTAAAATGAGTCCAATAGATAGGAGGTAGAGTCATTATGAACAAAATTCAGGAATTCAAAGAGATGCATTTATCGGATGAGCTATTATTTTTAGGGAATGCTTGGGATGTACTTTCAGCTATAACGTTAGAGAAAGCAGGCTTCAAAGCTCTAGGTACAACGAGTTGGGGAATTGCAAACTCACTAGGATGTGCGGACGGAGAATTGATTGATTTTAATCGACACTTAGAAATTATTAGGAACATTGCAGCCAATGTGAATATTCCTGTTTCAGCCGATATCGAGGCGGGGTATAGCGAGGACTTTCACGTGATCGTCGAACATGTATTAAAAACAGCGGATGCAGGGGCAGCTGGGATCAATATAGAAGACTCATTAAAGCAATCAAATGGATTACGGGACATTTCGGCGCACTGCAGCCTTTTAGAGAAAATAAGGGCAGCATTAGACCAACATGGATACAAAGATTTTTATATTAACGCCAGAACTGATACGTATTTCCAACGGCAAAATCCTTTACTAGAGACAATAGAGCGGGCAAAGGCATATGTAGAGAGCGGTGCCAGCGGAATTTTTGTTCCCGGATTGAAAGAGGATAGTGAGATACAAGAAATCGCACTGCATGTAAATGCGCCGCTCAATGTATTATCTTTACCTGGACTAACTAATTGTACTAAGCTTAAAGAATTAGGAGTGAGAAGATTTAGTTTTGGCAATGCCCTATCTGATCAAGTAATTGCATATGTAGAAAAAAGTGCAAATGAATTATTAGCCTGTATGGATACTGTCCATTTATATGAGAGGTAAAAGATATAGAGAGGAGGACGGGGGCGTGGTAAGTCATATCAATCTTTCTTTTGAAGAGATGTGGGAGAAGATTATCGCTTGCGACCGGAAGTATGATGGATTATTTTATACAGCAGTCAAAACAACGAAAATTTACTGCCGGCCTTCCTGCAGGTCAAGGAAGCCGAAAAAGGTGAATGTTGCATTTTATCATGAAATCAACGAAGTGGAGGCAGCCGGCTTTCGCCCTTGTAAAAGGTGCCAGCCCGAGGTGGAACATTCCCCGCATATGGAATTGGTCCAAAATGTTGTGACATTTCTAGTCAATCATTACAAGCAAAATGTAGTACTGCAGGATATAGCGAACCAAGTCGGTTTAAGCCCTTATTATCTAGAGCGCATATTTAAGCAGGAAACCTCTGAAACGCCGCGCACGTATTTAGAAAAAATACGAGTCGATAAAGCAGCGCATCTTCTAAAAAGCACAAAACTCTCGAACCTCGAAATTTGCTATGAAGCAGGCTTCCAAAGTCCTTCCAACTTTTATAAAGTGTTTCGAAGCCAGCACTGCTGTTCACCGAGTGAATATAGAAAGGGATGCCAACATGAACTGGGTTGATCATGAAACGTATATAGAGCTTTATCCCCCGGCAGAATTTGATTTTAAAGAATGTCGCATCTTTTTGGAAAGGTCGGATCAGGAAGTGCTTCATCAAATAAAAGACGGAGCTGTATATAAACTGCTGGAAATAAAAGGCTCTTTGATTTTATGTAAAGTTGTAGGTAGCGGTCATTCCATAAAGATTGAGTTTCCTGCAAAGACTCCATCTGTTCTCGAACGTAAAAAAGCAGGAGAGTATGTCTGGGAATGGTTTGATTTGGAGTGTGATTTATCGGGGTTTTACCAAATGGCAGCACAGGACGAGGTGTTAAAGACAGTTGCCCGTAAATACGGTGGATTGCGAATTATGTGTATGCCGGATCTATTCGAAGCATTGGTATGGGCGATTATAGGGCAGCAAATTAATTTAGCCTTTGCCTATACATTAAAGAAACGGTTTGTTGAGCAATTTGGTGAAAGTCTCACTTTTGGAGGAGACAAATTTTTCGTATTTCCTTCCGTTCATAAAATTGCATCCTTGAAGATAGAGGATTTAACAAAACATCAATTTTCTACACGAAAGGCAGAGTATATCATCGGTATTGCAAAGGATATGGAAAGCGGCAAATTGACAAAAGAATTATTGCTTCAGCAACAAGATATACATCAAATACGAAAATCATTAATGTCAATCAGAGGTGTTGGCGCCTGGACGGCAGATTATGTGATGATGAAATGTCTTCATCAGCCATCTGCCTTTCCAATTGCGGATGTCGGGCTTCATAATGCCCTGAAGCATTTGTTAGGCCTGAAGCAGAAGCCGACATTAAACGAGATAGAGAGATATGGAGTAAATTGGGAAGGGTGGCAGGCATACGCTGTCTTTTATCTTTGGAGGTCACTATATGACAATAAATTATAAGATAGATTATGAATCACCAATAGGTATAGTAGAGATAATCGGTAATCATAAGGCTGTAAGTTCCATCCTGTTTTCAGAAGGCGATACGGTCAAAAATCTGGTACAAGCAGAAACCCCTGCCGTCTTACTGGAATGCTGCAACCAGCTTGATGAATATTTTAACGGTCAACGCCAAGAATTTACGTTTCCCTATCACTATGAGGGGACAAATTTTCAAAAAGCAGTATGGGATACGTTAACAACGATTCCTTACGCTGCAACTGCTTCGTATAAGGATATAGCCACTTCTATTGGAAACGAAAAGGCCATCAGAGCAGTAGGGAGTGCAAATGGGAAAAACAAGTTAAGTATCGTCATTCCTTGCCATCGCATTATCGGCTCCTCTGGTAAATTAACTGGTTATGCAGGGGGTCTATGGAGGAAGGAATGGCTGCTTCAGCATGAAAAGGCGATGAAACATGTGAAGCCTTAAAATATAGTTTAGCCTTTTATTTTTCAGAATATTATTGATTTTACTAGACTTAAAGGATATATTAGGAAGGTCAATTTGTGTTGACAGTAAATAGCTACAGGAGGCGTTCTTTATGAAAAATACTTTTAAAGCGATGAAGCATCAAAAAGGGAGAACGTCTAAATAACAATTTCCAAGCGTTTTCCCGAAATTGGAGAGGGGAAAATGAATGATACACCAAAATGTAAAGTTAGTAGAAGTAAATACAGATAACTGGTATGAGTGCTGTATGCTTGAAATAACAGCAGAACAGCAAAGTTTCTTAGAGCCTAATGCCATGTCAATCGCTCAATCAAAGTTTGAACCAACATTAAAGCCTTATGCGATTTGTTTAGAGGAAAAAGTAGTCGGTTTCTTAATGTTTAATTCAGTACAAGAAGAATTAGATGGATATTGGGTCTATCGAATAATGGTAGATCAGCACTATCAAGGTAAAGGAATCGGTAAAGCAGCCATTCAACTAATGATTTCGGAGATTGAAAAGTTACCGAATGCGAATAAAATTATAGTTGGTTATCATCCAGAGAATCAAAATGCGCATCATTTATATGCAAGTTTAGGATTTGTTGATTATGGTGATCGATTCGGTAAAGAGATGGCTGTGGTTAAAACGATAAATGAATAAAGTACTGCACTAACCACAACTGCGAAGAGCCGTCTCATCAATAGATCTCTCACCTGGAGCGGGGGCTGAAGAGCACCAATAAGAATTCATAAGAACAAAATAACTGGCCGCTGAAAGAGATAAGAATAAGCTTTTTGAAAATAGTAGTACGAAGTCTAATTAATTTAGACTTCGTACTTTTTTAATTTCGATAACACGCCTGTTTCGATAATGAATTATAGCTTCAACTCCTCTTCCTTCAATCCTTACACCAACTGTAAGAGTTAATGACTATTTTTTTATTGTATGGTATTACTATAAAGA
>JAPSKP010000154.1 GCA_031181585.1 Lysinibacillus sp. | reverse complement strand
TGTGTTGTCTATTTTTTCATTTTCTTTTAATAGGAAAATTGCTTTCTTCATTATTTCTTTAAATATTTTATTGTATAGAAAAGGAATATAACAGCACCTATCTTTCATACATAAAATGAAGGGGGAGAGGCTGTGTTTAAAGGAGAAAAGGAAATCCAAATGATAGAGTATGTACCAGAGTCGGTGAAAAAGGCAGGGGTAAGACTGGCAGAAGTAGGGGAAGTACAAACTATTTCTTTTACAGCACGAAAGCTCGTCATTGCTCTTGCCCGGACAATTTTAGCGATGAACCCGAAAGATAAGGATGTAGTGCATCAGGCAATCAGCTCTTATAGTGCGCTGTATCCGCTTATCAGTGAGGATAAGGAGTTCCGGTTTGCAGCGGATGTAGATGCAAAAATACGGGATTATATTTTGTCGACACGTACAGGAGAGCTTGCTCCAGCAATTGGCTATTTATTTGCTCAGGAGCAGTTAAACAAACCGTTTATTGTTGACTTTTCAGGGCAGATGGAAGATGAAGCAGCAAAGGCGGCAGTTCCTGACATGATTGCTGCATCATCTACCGGAGAAATTACTTTTATCGAATCCAAGGGATCAAAAGATACCCGCAACAAAGGGAAGCTGCGGGATGCCCTTATCCAAAGTGAAAGTGCCGCAACCTTAGTTGAAGGAGCAGTAGATGACTTTTATGGCCTTTTCATTTCCATTCCTAAAGCCGATGCCGACTATCCTGCATCGATCCACTATACCTCTACAATCAATGAGGGACAGCGTAAAGCTCATGATCTTCGGCGTCTTATGTTTAAACATTATGCCAGCTGGTTTATGCTTCTTGGGTTCCAAGAAGAGGCCGAAAGATTGGCTGATGGAGAGAACATCATGATCAAGAGGCCAAAAAAAGAGGTAATGGTGAAAAAGAAGAAGTATTATCTGCTGGACACTTCAGACTCGCTTTTCTTCAATGCTATCAACATATGGGATAAGCAATTTAAGCGGGCAAAGTTCGCTATTGCAGCAGATGTTTTTACTTTTTTAACAGGACGTATAGATGGTGCGGTCGATTTCCCTTCATATGGTCAGCTTCTGAAGCAAGGGAAGAAATATGATTTTTTTGCAGATGGGACGGCTGTTTTTTATAAATAAGAAAGAGATACGCAAATGAATTATTTGCGTATTTTTTATTTGCATATTTTTCCTGGCATGATCAATTTATAATATAGAGAAAAAGGGGTGTAGAAATGTTCAAAATAGAAATGGGGAATCTAGCACAAGATACAATTGTTTTTTTACATGGGGGAGGACTTGATCATACACAATGGAATGAGGTGATGCAGCATCTCTCTGGAGATTTCCGTTGTGTTGCAGTTGATTTGCCAGGGCATGGGAGAAGCAGGGCTATCGAGCTATCGATGGACAAAGTAATGGAAGAACTGGAGGTACTTCTCGCATCATATGGGAAAGTGCATCTTGTAGGACTATCACTTGGAGGCGTCATAACTTTAACTGCACTCAATCGATTCCCGTCCTTTATAAAGAGTGCGATAGTCAGCGGGACAGTATTTTCTTTCGATTCAAAAAATGCAAAGCTGATCAACAAATACGCAGCACCTATTTACAGCATGCTAAAACCGGAATGGATTACGTCTATTCTAATGAAAACCTCCAATATCCCAATGCGTTTCAAAGAAGATATTAGCGAGGCTGTCAAGTTTACTAGTGTGGAACAGGTACGGAACATGTATATAACGTTAGCTTCAGGGGAATTTCCGGAAGATAATCAATGCCCGCTGCTTGCCGTAGTTGGAGAAAAAGAAAACAAAATCGTCAAGGACTCGCAGGCTAGCATTGTAACTTCTATTACACAAAGCGAAGGAGCGATAGTGCCCAAGGCAGGGCATGCTTGGAGCTATGAAAATCCTGTTCTCTTTGCGGAAATGGTAAGGGAATGGTGTTCTCGTACAAAAATCCATTATGTGCTAAGAAGCTTAGAATAATGAAAAGCATCGAAAATTTTACGAACTTTAGTTATTTTTTTTAGATTAATGTTCGGAAATGGGTTGAAATCTAAAAAGTGTGGTGATATAGTACTAACATAAATTAAATACGTCGTCGTATAATAATGGGAATAAGGCCCGTAAGTTTCTACCAAGTTACCGTAAATGACTTGACTACGATAATGAAAATATTTGTACCTCTATCTATGGAGGTATAGTGTTTTCTTATATTCAGTGAAACAAAGCATACGACATCCTGCTCGTATGCTTTTTTTATTGGAGACAAAGTGCCGTTACTGTAAGACGACAAACGGAGGAACAGTTCAATATGAAAAAGTATTTCCAATTTAATGAGCTTGGCACAAATTACAAGCGAGAAATATTAGGTGGTTTAACTACTTTCCTAGCAATGGCTTATATTTTAGTAGTGAACCCATTAACACTTACATTATCAGATGTGCCAGATCTGCCATCCGCATTGCGTATGGATTATGGAGCGGTATTTGTAGCTACAGCTGTTTCTGCAGCAATCGGCTGTTTTATTATGGGGATTTTAGCAAAATACCCATTAGCATTGGCACCAGGACTTGGTTTAAACGCTTTCTTTGCCTATACAGTTGTTTTAACGAATGGAAGCCCTTGGCAACACGCATTAGCAGCTGTTTTTGTATCTAGTATGTTCTTCTTGATTTTAACGTTGACAGGCTTACGTGAAAAATTAATCAACGCTATCCCTATGGAATTGAAATTAGCGGTTGGAGCTGGGATTGGTTTGTTCGTAGCGTTTATCGGTTTGAAAAATGCTGGAATTGTCGTTTCAAATGAAGCAACAATGGTTGGTCTCGGAAATTTGAAAGATCCAGAAGTGTTACTGGCAATTTTCGGTATAATCGTTACGGTTATATTCCTAGTACGCGGCATGAAAGCTGGAGTATTCATCGGTATGGTGATTACAGCTGTTGCTGGTATGATCTTTGGTTTAGTAGATTTACCTAAAGCCGTTATGGATATGCCGCCAAGTGTAGAGCCGACATTTGGTGCGTTGTTCTCGGCATTTAGTGATCCAAACTTCTATACATTGACAATGCTATCTGTTATCTTATCGTTCTTGTTTGTTGATTTCTTTGATAATGCAGGAACGTTAATGGCGGTAGCAAACCAAGCAGGTTTTGTGAAAGACAATCGTCTGCCGCGTGCTGGCAAAGCGTTAATTTCTGATTCATTAGCATCTGTTATCGGTTCTATTTTCGGTACATCAACTGTAACGTCTTATGTTGAATCTTCAGCAGGAGTTGGTGCAGGGGCCCGTTCAGGATTTGCATCTATCGTAACAGGAGTATGTTTCTTACTATCTTTATTCTTCTTGCCGTTACTAGTAGTTGTTACGAATGCAGTAACAGCACCAGCTTTAATCATTGTCGGGATCTTAATGGTCTCTTCGCTTGGTCAAATTGAGTGGAATAAGTTCGAAGTTGCTGTACCGGCGTTCTTTACAATGCTGATGATGCCATTAACTTCATCCATTGCTACAGGTATTGCAGTTGGTTTCATTTTCTATCCACTTACAATGATTTTAAAAGGGAAAGCAAAAGAAGTAAGCCCGATTATGTATGTCTTCGGTATTGTCTTCTTACTATATTTAGCTACGTTATAGATAATAATGAGAGTACTGCGCTATGGCATATGCTATAGCGCAGTTTTTTGTATAAATAGATTCTGAATAGAAGTGACAAGGTAAATAGCTTTACAAATATTTTTGTATATATAATAGGAAGAAACTTAATAAGTAAAAATCGATTTAATGTCTGAATAATTTTTCTTTTAATAAAGGGTTGCCAAATAAGAGAGACGAGTGTATAGTTAAGAACGTTGCTGCGACACAAACGAAAGCAACGAAAAAACTTCAATAAAGTTGTTGACAAATAGAAACAACGGTGTTAAAGTTATAAACATCGCTTCGCAAAATAGTTTGAAGCGACATGAACTTTGAAAACTGAACAAGCAAGACGTTAACAATAATTTTCTTTCTTAATTGAAAGAGACAAACATGACTATAATTAGTCAGCAACATTTTGAGCTTAACTCAAACTACTTTTATGGAGAGTTTGATCCTGGCTCAGGACGAACGCTGGCGGCGTGCCTAATACATGCAAGTCGAGCGGACGTTTTGTTGGTGCTTGCACCG
>JAPSKP010000059.1 GCA_031181585.1 Lysinibacillus sp. | reverse complement strand
AGAGAAGCAGAGGGATATGGCCCGATGAAGCTTCAGCAACCTCTAGCGCAGCTAGAAAGGTGCTAATTCCAGCAAGGTTTATCCTTGGAAGATAAGAGCGAGCGACTAAAAACCTCTCATTCTTATGCTGGAATGAGAGGTTTTTTTGATTAGTGATAGAAATGGGGGACATTGGAATGCCAATTAATATACCGAAAAGGCTACCAGCTGGAAATTTACTTAGAGAAGAAAAAATATTCGTCATGGAGGAGGACCGCGCTCGCACGCAGCAAATTCGTCCACTAAATATACTTGTATGCAATTTAATGCCTGAAAAAGAGAAAACGGAATTGCAGCTGCTGCGTTTACTTGGGAATACACCTCTTCAAGTGAATATTACCTTCTTAAATACAGCGACCTATGAATCGAGAAATGTATCGAAATCACATTTGCAGCTTTTTTACAAAACGTTTGATGAAATTAAGCATCGACGCTATGATGGAATGATTATTACGGGTGCGCCAGTTGAACGTATGGAATTTGAGGAAGTGCTCTATTGGAAGGAAATTACATCAATTATGGACTGGGCAAAGGACAATGTCACGTCTATTATGAATATTTGTTGGGGGGCACAAGCTGCTTTATATCATCATTTTGGCATCGGTAAATACGAGCTTCCTAAAAAATGTTCCGGTGTTTATTCTCATGTCATAACGGATTTAACAGTTGACCTTGTACGTGGTTTCAGCGATGAATATGTAGCACCGCACTCCCGTCATACATCAGTTTCAATTGAAGAAGTCCGTAATCATCCCGAGCTGAAGCTGCTGAGCTATTCGGATGATGCCGGGGTATTTATCGTCCAATCGAAGGATAACAAACATATCATGATTACCGGACATCTGGAGTATGATGCTACCACGCTAAAAGACGAATATGTAAGGGATGTGGCAAAAGGAGATAATGTAGAACTTCCTGTAAATTACTTCCCGAATAATGATCCGTTAAAAGAGCCAAAGAACACTTGGCGGGCTCACTCCCATCTCTTGTTCTATAACTGGCTGAATTATTATGTTTATCAAGAAACACCGTACAAATGGGATTTTATCGAGGAAGATATCGAATATCATATTTAATGAAACATGGCTGTGCGACCGGTTACTATCGGGGCATAGCTTTTTTTATGAAGTAGCAGCACTAAAGTTAGAAAATTGAAACTATATAGCATCTTATTCGTAAATTAACTAAAAGGAGTTTGTAAAAGGAGGGCTTTGCCATGCTATTCATCGTCGTTGTCCTTTCTATACCAGTATACGGCTATTGTATTTGGTCTTTATACGAACCTGAGGAAGCCTTTTTCTTTATGGATAAATGGCGCTATAAAGAAGTTCCGGAACTCTCCGATCTGCAGCTAAAGCACATACGCTACGGCAGTATAGCTGTGATGGTTCTGATGTCGATCGGTATTTTAGCACTTGCCATTAATACAGTCGTATCAATAGTCAGATACTTTAATGGTTAACAAAGTTTATAATATCCAAACGTTAGGAGAAATTTGTCATGTGGAAACAGAAAATCATAGAAACAAAACGTGGTGCCTTTGAAATTTTCGAGTGTGGGGAAGGAGAGCCTCTTGCAGTTACACACTTATATAGTGAGTTTGATGAAAGGGGAAACGCTCTTGCTCATCCATTCACTCCTTACTATCATGTATTTTTAATCAACGTACGAGGTGCCGGACATTCTGTAAAAGCAAAAAATCCACAAGAATATCGAATGGAAGAGACGGTTGCTGACCTGGAGGCGATTCGTGAGAGTTTAGGCTTCGAAAATTGGGCTTTTGCTGGTCATTCCGCGGGAGGGATGCTCGGTTTAAAATATGCAACGATTACACCACGGTCTTTAAGCAAACTAATCGTGGGAGGGGCAGCTGCAAGTTACGAGTACGCTTCACATCCTGACTGTATGTACCATCATAAAAATAAAAACTATCCACGTATCATGGAGATTATGGAGGCACTAAATAATCCTGAGGCTTCAGTAGAAACACGGAAAAATCTCAATTATGAATGGGCGCTGATGTCTTATTACTCCGAGGATAAGTTAAAGGACGCACTGAAGAAGCCAAACAGCGGCCGTACAATTGGAGAGCGTTTAGACTTTTTCAGAAAGGTAGATTACAGAGATTTTGATGTTAGAGAACAATTGAAGCATATTGACCTGCCAAGTTTTATTTATGCTGGTCGCTTTGATGCTCAATGTCCAGTGCAATTTGGCATTGAAATCGCAGAACTGCTTCCACATGCAGAACTGACAATTTTTGAAAAGAGCAACCATTTCCCGTTCTTAGAGGAGGAGGAAGCTTTCAAAGCATTCGTGGTTTCTACTCTACATACAACACATAGACAGTCTGTCTTCTAAACAGGAAAAGCCGTGTTGCAATGAAAATACGGCTTTTTATTAGCTATTATTTCTTTTTTACATTCTTGTACATCAGAATATCATCTACATACCGATTGTCTATTTTCACTTCATTCACCTTACGCCCTTCTTCTATAAAGCCGAACGACCGATAGAAGTGAATAGCTCGTTCGTTTGAAGAAAGAACGCCTAAGCAAACTTTTTCAATTTCCTCATGACATTCAGCCCAGGCCAGCAGGGCTTCAAGTAATCTTCTCCCAATTTTCATGTTGCGATATTCTTTCAGCACTATCATCCCGAAAGAACCTGTGTGATTTAGACGAACACGGTTAGGGGATTGAAAAACCAGCCATCCTACTATTTTATCGTCAACTTCTGCTACGAGGATAATTTCCTGGCTATTTTGTAGAATATGTTGAATCCATTGCTTCTGATCATCAACGGTTTTATTGAACTCTTTCGGGTCTGCTATGAGAAACTCCTTTTCTTCAATAATTTCTTTTTGGATTCTTAACATATTTTCAGCATCGTTTAGTAACCCTTCTCTTATCGTGATTGAATGTAATGTGTCCATTTCTATTCCGCCTTTCTCTTGTACAAATAGAATATGTATAAAGCAGGGTTCAAATAATTCCATATAAATACATTTTACCAAATAAAAACAAAAGCGAAACCCTTCATCTTAGATACCTAGATACCTGCCTGAATGAGCAGCCAACCTCCTTTAGGTACTTCCTTGTTGTATGCGTGAAGGACAGTACCTGTTGGAGATTGCTCTTATATACTAAATTACCGGATAATACTGTTCATAACGCGGATTGGTATAACAAGGGGGTCTAGGTCCTATCATAGGTGCCTTGATCACCAAAGACTGATACGTTGTTTGCGTTTTTTCGTTCGACTGATTCATTAATAAAAAACTTACTTCCGGATTGTAATAATAGTTGATTACCATTACCTCCTATTTTTGATGCTCCTATAGTATTCAATTTTCAGAGCTTTTGACTATTAGTGGATGCACGCCTACTTCTTAATTCGCATATTCTAGGCAGAAGTCGTTTTGGGGAGGGATTCAATCTATTGTCTAAGGAACAAAAATACCCGCTGTATCCCAACTACGGGAAGATAACTCGCTACGAGGAGATTGCATTAACTGTACCCGAGCAACATCAATATCGCCAGCCGGGTATAGAGGATTTAATGATCCCAAAGCCAATTATTGAAAATCCGCTCTATACAGGAAGCGGAAAATTAAAAGGAAAAGTGGCCTTAATTACCGGAGGAGATAGCGGAATGGGGGCAGCTGCTGCCATTGCCTTTGCCAAGGAAGGAGCCGACGTCGCAATTTCCTACCTGGATGAACATGAAGATGCGACAAGGACAAAAAATAGAATTGAAGAAATCGGAAAACGATGCCTTTTATTACCGGGCGATTTAAGAGAAAAAGTGCATTGTGCGGACATTGTAGAGAAGACAGTGGAGTCTTTTGGAAAGCTTGATATTCTATGTAACCATGTAGGAATTCAATTTCAGCAATTAAACTTGACGGATATTACAGACGAGCAATTCGATGAAACATTTAAAATTAATATCTATTCTCATTTTTATACAACCCGCGCAGCATTAAAATACTTAACGGCAGGGAGTTCCATTATTAATACTTCTTCTGTTGTGGCCTTTGATGGGAATGAACAATTGATCGATTATACAGCTACAAAAGGGGCAAACATAGGATTTACCCGCGCGTTAGCCAAAAACTTAGTCAGCAAAGGGATTCGTGTGAATGCAATTGCTCCCGGACGGATCTGGACACCATTGATTCCTTCAAGTTTTTCTGCTGATCAAGTACCATTAGCGGGAAATCCAATGGATCGCCAGGGGCAGCCATTTGAAGTAGCACCTACATTCGTCTATCTGGCATCGGACGATTCCAGATTTGTTACAGGTCAAACACTCCATGTGAATGGCGGTCAAGTTTTCAGTTAATGGAAAAATTTATAAGATTTTTAAAATCGTGAAGCTCACGCTGTTGCTAAAATAACAAAAAAAGAACTTAGAATAATAGTCAAAGAAAATCTCCTCTAATCATAGAGAATTGGCGGAGAGTTTTTATTGTTCATCAACCTACCACAAGGAGTAATGAAAAAAGCCACTTGATAGAAGGGATATAATCGTTTATTGTGAAAAAAAGACTATAGACAAACGCTATTGTTTCGCGTTGTCTATAGTCTTACTTTCCGTTATGGGAATTTTGCTTTTTATACTATCTTGTGCGGATAAAATGCTGGGTCCAGTAGTTTCCGTTACTAGAATATCCAACACCGATCTGTGTGTAATTGCTATTTAAAATATTCGCACGGTGGCCCGGAGAATTCATCCATGCGTTGACAACCTCTTCAGGGGAGCGCTGTCCTACCGCGATATTTTCACCTGCATAGCTGTAGGCAATGTTGAAGCGGTTGAGGATATTTTGCATGCCGCCGTAATTTGGACTGTCATGACTCAAAATACGCGTAGCAGCCATATCATCCGTTTTAAGCTGTGCAGACTGCATCAGGGAAGTACTCATCGCTAGTGGCTGAAGGCCATTTTCAACGCGTGCCTGATTCGTCAAGGCAATAACCTGATCTGCATAATTGTTACTTACCGGTCTTTCCGGAGCTCTTACTCCGTCTCGCGCTCGCACAACAAAGCTTGCCATTTGGCCGCGTGTTACAGATGCATTTGGTGAGAATGTAGTCGCTGATGTGCCGTTTGTGATGCCGGCGTTAAAAATAGTTTGAATATCATATTTAAAGCTAGAACTGCTAGGAATATCACGAAATGGATACGTAATAGACTTTGCCTGCTCTAACGAAAATGCACGAGTTAAAATCTTTGCCATCTGTGCACGTGTCAGCCACTCATTAGGACGGAATGTATGATCGCTGGAATAGCCGCTTATAATATTGCGTTCATTTAACGCCTGAATGGCATTATAATATTCAGAGTTTTTAGGGACATCCTTGAACTGCTGCTGAGCTTGATTGTTAGAAGTCAGATTGAGAGATTTCGCAATAATTTTAGCAGCTTGTGCCCGTGTTACGTAATTGTTTGGGCGAAATGTGCCATCGCTATAACCGGACAAGATATCTTTGGATGCCAGGTTTTCGATAGAGGCATAGTGGCTGTTCTTAGCCGGTACATCCTTGAATGTTGCTGCATCGGCCTTTATTGGCACAATACACGCTGCCAACAGCAGGCAGCAGGCAAGGACTAGTTTGTTAATCTTCAAGATGTCTTCACCTTTCTTTCATAATAGTTTTTGATAATTATAGACGTCTATAAGTACCTATACCATCAAAAATTTACTTTGAAACGCAAACTTAAGTCTTATGAAATAGAAAGGGGATATTGTTAATAAACTGAAATGAATGTTACAGAAGATACATAAGGGAGAATATTGTAGATTATATAAATAACCCCATCTGCCTAGGGATGCAGATGGGGTTCATCTCGTACATTCCCTCTCGAAATAGGGGAATGGGGATAATAATATATATGCGACTATGTAGTAATTTATTCTCTTATAACATAACGTTTGATTTCGAAAAGAAATACATAAAGCCTCACAAGAATAATAGTACCAACAGTTAGCTGACCTCTGCCTAATTGTAAACAGAGCTTTCAGTACCTGTTACGAGATAGAATAGTTTTTCGTTCATAATGAGAGCCCATTGAACAATTGGGCCGAGACCGAAAGACATAATGACGGTACCAATGCCAATAGGGCCCCCCAGGAAGAAGCCTAGAACAGCAACCGTGATTTCCATCGTAGTGCGTGCACGTCCAACGCTCCAACCAAGCTTATGCGTAACTAGAAGCATGAGTGTATCACGCGGACCGACACCAAGGTTTGCGACAATGTACATACCCGAGCCAAAGCCCAAGAAGAACAGACCAAAGCAAAAAGCAATCAATTGCGGAAAGAATCCATCAACGCTTGGTAATACACTGTTGAAAACGTCAATAAAAATTCCGGCAAGAAACATATCCAAAAAAGTCCCCATCTTCGGGAAACGCTTCATTACGGCTGAATCGACAGCCAGTATTAGCAGACCAACAATAATAGACCACGAACCAATTGTTAATCCTGCCGTTTCTGAGAGGCCAATATGAAGCACGTCCCAGGAGCCTACACCGATCAGTTTTGCTTTAATAGTTAAAGTGATGCCAAATGATAATACAATAATGCCAAGTAAAAAGAATGCACTGCGCCAATAAATAAGTTTGTTCATAAAATTTCTCTGCCTTTTTCATATATCAATAATAGACTGCTAGATAACAAATCTTATTATAGCCGGGAGAAGGGGAGAAACGCGTTTTTCAGCCAATTCCGAAGATAAAGACTTTATTGCTCTTCTGCTTTCTTTCGTTTGAGATATGTAACCACACTACATAAAGCAACAACCTAACAGCAACAAAAGAAGCAATGAAAGAGAGTGCCTTCATTGCTTCTGTCTTATGCATTTTTCAATTCACGTTTCTTTTCGTCCTCTGCAATATAAAGAGCGCATGTTAAATCACCCGTAATATTAACTAATGTACGTGTCATATCAAGCAAGCGATCAATCCCGATAATTAAGGCAATACCAGCAACCGGCAGACCTACTGACTCTAGCACCATAGCCAGCATAATCATACCAGCCCCTGGTACAGCTGCAGTACCAATGGAAGCCAGCACTGCTGTCAGCACCACAACTACCATATCCTGAATAGATAAATCTACGCCAAATACTTGTGCGATGAAGATTGTGGCAACGCCTTGCATAATTGCTGTCCCATCCATATTGATTGTGGCACCAAGAGGCTGAACAAAGCTGCTGATTGGCTTTGGTACACCTAGTTTAGTTTGTGCAACATCCATTGCAATAGGTAACGTAGCACTACTGCTTGATGTGCTGAAGGCAACCGTCATTGCTGGGATAAATTCCTTCATTATTTTGATTGGATTTTGCTTCGCCAGCAGCTTCATAGCACCTCCGTACACGACAATAAAATGAAGTGCCAGTGCTAGGATAACAACCACCATATATAGGAACATCGCTTTGAGTGCATCAAAACCTTGTTTACCAACAGCTGAAGCAATTAACCCAAATGTTCCAATTGGCGCAAACTTCATGACTAATCCAACTAAAAACATCATTATTTCATTACCTTGTTCGAGGAAACGTTTAAAGATATCCACTTTTTCTCCTAATGCTGCAACACCAATTCCAATAAATAGCGCAAAGAAAATAATCGCCAGCATATCACCAGAAGCCATTGCTTCAATTGGATTAGCTGGAATAATGCCTAGAAGTGTATCGGTAACAGGTGGAGCTTCACTTGATTCGTATTCTAAGTTGGTTGTATCAAATGAACCGCCAACTCCTGGCTTTAATAGTAAGGCAGCAATAATCCCTATCGTAATAGCAATTGCTGTCGTCGAAAGGAAGAATGCCATAGTTTTACCGCCCATACGGCCAAGTTTCTTAGGATCACCAATATTGGCTACGCCCACTGCGATAGAGAAAAACACAAGCGGTACAATAAGCATCTTAATTAAATTTAAAAATATTGTGCCGAGTGGTGTGAATATATATCCATCCAACGGCTTAAACCAGTTATCTGCAAATATATTAATTACTATTCCGGTGATGGCACCTAATGCGAGTGCCCATAAAATACGTGTAGCTAATTTCATAATAAACCTCCTAAAAAGAATGAAAACGGTAACAATAAGATTATTCGCGCTGTAGACAGTATAAAAGAGATTTTTCGAGAAAACAATAAATCGATTGAAATCAGAGTAATTTTGATAGAAATAACGATATTTAGTGTTTGAAGGACAAGAGAAATTTATAAATACCATTGTGATAGAGGTTTTAGGAAGTAGTTTTCATTATCTATTAACCTATAAATTACAATTTCAAACAGTGTTTTCTTCTTGTTAAACAGCCAAATGAGGGTGCCTTATACAACTTCAACTAATCTTTTAAAAAGAATGGATTGTAATCTTAAGTTTATGGAAATGGCCACTTCCCTAAAGAAGGAAGGCGCCGTATTAAAAGGCAGCGTTACTGGACTAAGTACGGCTAAAATTGAAAGCTATGTAACAGCTGCAGAAGGCGATAGGTAGTTATAGTATTAACAATGGGCAAGTTTATTTAAATGAACCTATCCCTCAATTTGTTTACGTCATATGGAGGAGGGGAATCTTATCCAGGACAAACAAGTGCCCGACATCCCAAAATTATCTCGAAAACGTTCAAAATCAAATGGGGAACATCTATTTTTCAGTTGCTCCTTTTACTAAATGAGGCAGCCTCTTAAACAAAATCAGTAAAAAAGCCATTCTACGAACATGTAGAATGGCTTTGTGATTATTATGAATGCATAATCATACCACCGTTGACATGGATACACTGACCTGTAATGTACGAACCGTCATCGGATGCTAATAAAACATAGGCACCTGCTAGTTCGCTCGGTTGGCCCGGCCGCTTCATTGGTGTCTCTGTACCGAACTCTTCCACTTTTTCCGAATCAAAAGAAGAAGGGATAAGCGGTGTCCAAATTGGACCTGGCGCCACCATATTGACGCGAATTCCATCGTCAATAAGATTTTGAGCAAGGCTTCGAGTAAAGCCAACAATCGCTCCCTTAGTCGTCGTATAATCAATCAACGTTTTGTGACCGCGGTAGGCATTAATAGAAGTTGTGGAAATGATTGAGCTGCCAGGCTTCATATGCGGAACTACCGCTTTAGTTAAATAGAAGATTCCGTCCATATTTATGCCGAACGTCTTACGCCATTGCTCAATTGTAATATCAACGAAGTGATCAACAGGGTACTGAACCGCTGCGTTGTTCACTAGAATATCAATCTTGTTAAATGTATCAAGTGCAGTTTTGACAATCATGTCACTTGTCCCTGGCTCAGAAATATCCCCAGGTGCTAATACTGCCTTAGCTCCTGCTTCTTCAACGAGGCGCTTCGTTTCCTCTGCGTCACTTTGTTCCTCAGATAAGTAACTGATCACAAGGTTGGCGCCTTCCTTTGCGTAAGCGATTGCTACTGCACGTCCAATCCCTGAGTCACCACCTGTAATAATTGCTACACGGTCCTTAAGTTTTCCGCTGCCCACATATTCTTTTGGCTGAGTCGGAAGTGGATTCATTTTTGATTCAATCCCGGGCTGCTTTTCTTGCTGTTGCGGTGGTGTGCCGCCTACTTGTTTGATTTCAACATTTGTCATGAAAAAAGCCTCCTTTATAAAGTCTCCCTACTTCTTTAACCTGCCATTATGATTTTAAACAATTTTTAAGACTGTTGAAATCGAATAAAAAAGTTTGGAAACCCTTAATTCTTGGATTTCCAAACCTTTATTTTACTCGTATTTTAAAGTTTATATTGCTTCACAAGAGTATCAAGCTCTGTCGCAAGTGCTGCGAGGCGTTCTGTACCATTCGATACTTCAGTAATTAGTTCACTTGATTGAATGGCTGTTGCGGTTGTCTCTTCAATGCCGGCAGATGCTTCTTCTGTAATAGCCGAAATTTCTTGAATTGCCGCATTGATTGTTTGGCTTTCCGTTGCCATATTCCCGATATTATCGATTACGAGCAGTATATTTTCCGCCACATGCTGCATCGCTTCATTAATTGAGTTGAAGGTATTAGCTGTCGTCTGCAATTGTGCAGAGCCAGCGCTCACTTCAGCGTAGCCTTTATCAAGGGACTTATTAACCTCCACAGAATCCTGTTGAATTGCCTGCATAATGATTGTAATCTCATCTACAGAAACAGCTACCTGATCGGCCAGTTTTCGAACTTCTTCTGCTACGACCGCAAACCCTTTGCCGTGTTCACCTGCACGTGCTGCTTCAATCGAAGCGTTTAGTGCCAGCAGATTCGTTTGGTTGGCAACGTCCTTAATAATCGCAACGAAAGAGGAAATATCCTTCGCTTGATTATCAAGTTTGTCCATTTTCTTTTTTGTTTCCTCCACTACATGGAAGATAGAGGACATTTGTTCATTTGAACGGTTAATTTGCACTTTGCCATCATTTGAAAAATCAACAACCCTCGTAGTAAGTTCCTGTAACTCAACAGCGCGGGAATTAGTATTTTGCATTTTAAGTGCGTAGTCGTTCATAAGGGAAGCGAGTTCGGTTGCTGCATCGATCTGTCTTTCAGCGCCGCTTGACAGCTCTTCCATTGTATTCGCAATTTGCTGGGAACCGAGTGCAACCTCTTTTGAAGCAGCTGCCAGCTCTTCACTATATGAGGAGACTTCTGCGGCCGATACAGTCACGTCTGACAAGGTATTTTTTAAATTCCCCTGGAAACTCCTGATATTGGCAATCAGTTCACCGATTTCATCGTTACGTTCCTTCACATGCAGCTCTTGTCGCAAATCACCCGTCGCCATGACAGTCATTTGTCCAGAAATAGCCTTCACTGGTTTAGAGATAGAACGGCTGAATAAAATAGCGATGATTATGCCTGTCACAATTGCCCCGAGCAGTACAGCTACAGCAATAAAGAATATCTGTTTTTTCGTATTCCATATAATAGAGATGTCCTGACTAATATGTATTGTTCCGATAATTTTGGACTCAGTAGGATCATACATCGGCATGAATGTTTCATACAGAAGCTGATCCTTTTGCTGAATTGTTTCTCCATTGTTCACAGCAGCTAAAATGGGTTGATCTTTCATAGAATTTCCGATATGATCCTCCACTGAAGAAACAACAACTTTCTGCTCCTCGTTATAAAGATCGATTGCAAGACCTGGAACGAGATTCTGCAGGTCCTTAACAAACGAATCATTTAGACCTGTCTGGATTGTACCAACAATTTCTCCGTTAATCTTCAGCGGAGCAAAAGCCCTTACTGATAGACCGCTGCTTCCAAATTCAAAACCAGCCGAAGTCTCTCCGGTTAAAGCATTCTGAATGGCAGGAAGATCGCTTTTATCATCGCCAAATGACTCTGGGTTATGCCCCCTTACAAGTACTTTACCGTTACTGTCCCCGATTTCCATAACCGTTATATCATGTTCCTTATTCAATCGGCTATATAGAGGTAATAGAGCATTTTGAACAGCTGCCCGATCTTTATCGGCAAGCGCCTGTAAAAGCTTGCTGTCTTCAGCATATAAAGATGTGAGTTCTAGCAGCTCTTGAGAAGTTGTCTTAAAATGTTCTTGTACCATATACTCGAACTCTTTTTGCTGCTTCTCACTCATCGTATTCAAGCTAGCAGTAGAGGTGAAAAAAAGGACTACCGCTGTAATAACGAGAGAGAGTATGATAACTGATAAAAATACGGAAATTAGTTTTTTGTTTAATGAATCAAATTTCATAAGCGCTCCTTCCTAATAGTCAGCCTCATTATAGCATAAAGGGCTTGTAACTTTTACAGGATTTTCTGCTTACATAGTAAAAACCTGCTACACGCTTGTAGCAGGTTTATATTCGTACTTTAGCTCACCTATTGCTGTATCAACAGATACATGTAAATTATGTCCATTGAAAAACCATTCATCTGCCTTTTCAATATAGAAATGAACACCTTCTAGTTCAGTTTCCACACCGATTTCATGAGGAAGCTCTCGATTCATACCAAGGGAAAATCCTTCATGAAAAGGGGAGGAGCCGCCATATCTAGCATAAAAGCGAATGTAATCGCCGGGTTCTACCTCCATCTCTTCTTTAAACCATTCATATGCTTCATTTGCTATCAGTATTTTCAAAATTATCACCTCTAGTTCTATTATGCCGACACTCTAGCATAATGAAAATAAAAAGCCCTCAAAAAGAGGGCTTTTATTATAGAATGTTGAATGCTAAGAAACGTATGTGCTCTGATGAGTAGTAGATATCAGTTATATCCAAGTTACTTTCGGTTCTGTCCCATTCTTGATGCGCTGGATATTTGCACGATGACGATAGATGATAAAAGTGGATAAGACCGCTACTAAAATGCATAATGCCCATTCACCTGTGACAACTCCATAAATAATACTGTAAATAAGTGCAATCAGAGATGCAATCATAGATGTAAGGCTGACCATTTTCGTAATTTTTAATGAAATTAAGAAAACGATAACCAGGATAACAAACAGCGGCCATGTATAACCGAGCAGCACACCCGCACTGGTCGCAACAGCTTTACCGCCTCTAAAGCTTGCAAAGATAGGAAACATATGACCGACAACAGCTATAGCTCCTAATAGGAGCGGATGAATTGATGAGTCTTGGAAATAAGGGATGAGCGGCAGTAATACAGCTGCCGTACCTTTGAGCACATCCATCACCGTGACGATGATGCCTGCTTTCTTTCCTAGGATACGGAAGGTGTTCGTTGCTCCTAAATTTCCACTTCCGTGTTCTCGTATGTCCGTTTTATAAAACGCTTTTCCTATCCACAGGCCTGAGGGAATCGAACCAATTAGATAAGCACAAATTATTATCAATGCATTCACCATGCGTTGTGCCCCTTTCAATATTAAAAATTATTAGTTGGTGCTAATAGGTTGTAATAAATATTTTACACGCTTTTAAATAAATTAGAAAGTATTAATTTTGTAATGATGCGGCTTTATATAGAGGAAAAAGTCGATCTGTCATACAATTCATTAAAACAGACAGTCATTGGGGTAATTCAGTAGATAAGGAAATATTTTATTGGCTATTTTGTGATAAAAGAAGGAAAAGACAAGGTGCTTCATGAATTTCAATAGAGCGTGAACTTTTAATGAGACAGAGTTAATGTTACAATAAATGTCTGATTGCGTTCTTTGGAAACATTGACATGGCCTACTTTTCGCAGTACGATTAGTAGTAAATAGAACGTTTGTTTGGTTTTGGAGGGGAATAGATTTGGCAAAAAAACAGCCAGGCATCGCATATAACGACGATGCAATTCAAGTATTAGAAGGTTTAGAAGCTGTTCGTAAAAGACCAGGGATGTATATCGGTTCCACAGACGGGCGTGGCCTTCATCATTTAGTCTATGAAATAGTCGATAATGCTGTTGATGAAGCGCTTGCTGGTTTTGGTACACATATCATCGTAAAAATTCATGAAGACAACAGCCTAAGTGTACGTGACTTCGGACGTGGGATGCCTACGGGAATGCATAAAATGGGGAAACCGACTCCGGAAGTCATCTTTACGATACTGCATGCCGGCGGGAAGTTCGGTCAAGGCGGGTATAAAACAAGTGGAGGCTTGCACGGTGTCGGTTCATCCGTTGTAAACGCCCTTTCATCCTTTTTAGAGGTAACAATTCACCGGGATGGGGTCATCCATCGCCAGCGTTTTGAAAATGGCGGAAAACCCGCTACTTCATTAGAATCGATTGGCAAAACGAAAGAAACAGGTACCCTTGTCCACTTCTTACCGGACAAGGAGATTTTTTCTGTCACGAAGTTTAACTATGATACACTGGCGGAACGCTTAAGAGAATCAGCATTTCTGCTGAAAGGCTTGAAAATTGAACTGATTGATGAGCGCGGCGAAGGCCAGCACGATGTTTTCTTTTACGAAAATGGTATCGAGGCATTTGTCGCTTACCTAAATGAGGAAAAGGATGTTCTACATCCAGTCAAATACGTGGAAGGCTCTCAACACGACATTGAGGTCGAATTTGCTTTCCAATTTAATGACGGCTACTCAGAGACAATCCTATCGTTCGTTAATAACGTTCGTACCCGTGATGGCGGGACACATGAAACAGGTGCAAAATCAGCCATGACACGTGTATTCAATGAGTATGCACGCAAAATCGGCCTGCTGAAGGAAAAGGATAAAAACCTCGAAGGGACAGATATCCGAGAAGGTTTATCCGCTATCGTTTCTGTCCGTATTCCAGAGCATCTGCTGCAATTTGAAGGGCAGACGAAAGGCAAGCTTGGGACAAGCGAAGCGCGTTATGCTGTAGATACAGTTGTGTCGGAGCAGCTTCTTTACGTACTCGAAGAAAACGCAGAATTGTCTGCCTCGCTTGTACGGAAAGCTATCCGTGCGCAGCAGGTGAGAGAAGCCGCTCGAAAAGCACGGGAAGATGCCCGCAACGGTAAAAAGAATAAAAAAGGGGCAACCATTCTTTCGGGGAAATTGACTCCGGCCCAGTCGAAAAATGCGTCAAAAAATGAGCTTTACCTGGTAGAAGGAGATTCCGCAGGCGGTTCAGCGAAGCAGGGACGTGATCGAAGCTTCCAAGCAATCCTGCCGCTCCGCGGGAAGGTTATCAATACAGAGAAAGCCAAACTGCAAGACATTATGAAAAATGAAGAAATTTCTACCATCATCCATGCGATTGGTGCTGGGGTAGGCACAGATTTCAATGTGGAAGATGCGGCGTACGATAAGGTTGTAATCATGACCGATGCCGATACAGACGGCGCACACATTCAAGTCCTCCTATTGACATTCTTCTACCGCTATATGCGGCCACTTGTCGAAGCAGGGAAGGTGTTCATCGCCCTGCCACCTCTATACAAAGTATCGAAAGGCAGCGGAAAAAAAGAAATCATCGAATATGCCTGGACTGAAAGAGAGCTGCAGTCGGCTATGAAAAAAGTCGGCAAGGGCTATATTATTCAGCGTTATAAAGGTCTAGGCGAGATGAATGCCGATCAATTATGGGATACAACGATGAATCCTGAAACACGTACACTGATTCGGGTAACGATTGAAGATGCTGCACGGGCAGAGCGTCATGTGACAACACTCATGGGTGATAAAGTAGAGCCTCGTCGAAAATGGATTGAATCAAATGTCAACTTCGGTATGGAGGAAGACGGCAACATTTTGGAAAACGAGCACATTCATGAGGAGGAAGTATAATGTCACAGGAACGTTTTCAAGACTTACCATTAGAAGAAATTATGGGTGACCGTTTTGGTCGCTATTCAAAATATATTATTCAAGACCGGGCACTGCCTGATGCGCGGGACGGCCTAAAACCAGTACAGCGACGCATTTTATATGCAATGTACAATGAGGGCAATACACATGATAAGCCATTTCGTAAATCAGCGAAGACAGTTGGTAACGTAATCGGTAACTTCCATCCGCACGGTGATTCATCCGTTTATGAGGCAATGGTTCGTATGAGCCAGGACTGGAAGGCACGTCATATGCTAATTGAAATGCACGGAAATAACGGTTCTGTGGATGGTGATCCGCCTGCAGCGATGCGTTATACAGAAGCTCGTTTATCGGCTATTTCGGCTGAATTACTGCGAGATATTACAAAACGTACGGTTGAGTTTGTGCCGAATTTCGATGATCAGGATATGGAGCCGACTGTATTGCCTGCACGCTTCCCGAACCTGCTTGTTAATGGTTCAACAGGGATTTCGGCGGGCTATGCGACTGATATTCCACCACATAATTTGGCAGAAAGTCTGGATGCTGTATTAATGCGCCTGGATAAACCAGAGGCAACAATAGATGAGCTAATGACTGTGCTAAAAGGTCCTGACTTCCCGACAGGTGGTATTATCCAAGGGGTAGACGGAATTAAAAAGGCGTATGAGACAGGCAGAGGGAAAATTATCGTTCGTGCCAAAGCGGACATCGAACCGATTAAAGGCAGCAAAGAGCAAATTGTCATTACAGAGCTTCCATACGAAGTAAATAAGGCAAACCTTGTGAAAAAAATCGATGAGCAGCGTCTTGATAAGCGATTAGAAGGAATTGCAGAAGTGCGTGATGAGTCAGATCGTATGGGTCTTCGTATCGTAATCGAAATGAAGAAGGATATTCCAGCAGTAGGAATTTTAAATTACCTGTATAAAACAACGGATCTGCAAGTCGCTTACAACTTTAATATGATTGCTATACACGACCGCCGTCCAACGATGATGACATTACCACTCATTTTGGATGCGTACATAGCCCACCAAAAAGAAGTTGTAACAAAACGCTCTGAATTTGATCTTCAAAAAGCGAAGGATCGTCTGCATATCGTAGAAGGATTAATCAAAGCTCTATCAATCTTGGACGAAGTCATTGCTACTATCCGAGGTTCGAAGGATAAACGTGATGCTAAAACGAATTTAATGACGAAGTTCTCCTTCACAGAAGTGCAGGCAGAAGCAATTGTCAGCTTACAATTATACCGTTTGACGAATACGGATATTACAGAGCTTCAAAAAGAACATGAAGAGTTAACAAAGCTCGTCGATAAGCTTTCTGCTATCTTAAAGGATGAGAAGAAGCTGATTAAAGTAATTAAATCAGAGCTATTGGATATTAAAAAACGCTTTAGCGAACCGCGCCGTTCTCAAATTCAAGCGGAGATTGAAGAAATTAAAGTGACATTGGACGTACTTGTACCAAGTGAAGAAGTTGTCGTGACAGTAACGAAAGACGGGTATGTGAAACGGACGAGCCAGCGTTCCTATGCGGCATCAAACGGCAAGGATTTTGCTATGAAGGAATCTGATTACCTGTTGTATGAAGACACACTGAATACACAGCACTTCCTATTGCTCTTTACAAGCAAGGGGAATTATATCTATCAGCCCGTTCATGAGCTGCCGGATATTCGCTGGAAGGATCTCGGACAGCATATTTCGAGTATTGTACCAATCGATGCAAATGAAGAGATCGTTTCTGTTATTGGTATTGATAAATTTGACCATGGAGACACATATATCTTTACTGCAACGAAAGAGGGGCAGATCAAGCGTTCAGCTCTTGCTGACTATGTCGTAACACGATATTCGAAGCCGATTAAGACAATGAACTTAAAAGGGAACGATGAAATGATGATGGCAGAGCTTGTTACTTCCAAAAAGCAAGTTCTTTTGACAGCGAACACAAGTTATAGTATTCGCTTTGAGATGGAAGAGCTGCCTGTGACAGGTGTTAAAACAGCAGGCGTGAAAGGTATTCAATTAAAAGACGGTGAATACCTGGCAGCGGCAAATATCCTAGAGCCAGGCACAGAGCAGGATATTGTTATTGTGACGCAGCGGGGAGCTGTAAAACGCATGAGCGTATCTGAAATTGAGCCAGGAAACCGGGCAAAACGTGGAGTTGTTACATTAAAAGAACTAAAATCAAATCCACATCGCGTCTTTGCAATTGTCGTAGTAAAGGTATCCGATACAATTTTACTAGAAACAGAAAAAGGTGTGCAGGAAGAAATCCAGGTAGTCAATCTATCACGCGCCGACCGTTACTCAAACGGCTCATTACGTGTAGATACAGCAGGGGATGGTAAGCTTGTACGGGTTGTTACGGTAAAGCAGCAATAAGCAGCTGAGAACTCTTATTAAATAAAGCATTACGAAACGATTAGTCGCCTTCGTAATGCTTTTTGTGTTTCCTGTATTCTTTATCCAACGTTTCCTTTTTCGACTTTGTCATTCGTACATGTGTAGAAAACTCATTTGTACCACGTTTTTCAGCTACATCTTTTCCGTGCTGCCGTAATAGTTTCAAGCGTTTTTTCCTTGCTTCAGATTTTGCCAATTTCAACACCTCCTGTCCTATATTTTACCGGGCTGTATAGGGGGTGAAAAGTAAAAAGATTAAAACATCGTTTTCAAAATAGATAGGACCATTACTTTTTGTCATTTGGTCTGTTAAATTGAAACTTTCTTTTCTATATAAAAAGACTCCTGACCGAAGTCAGGAGTCAAACCCCTTTATAAAACGTTGTTGAACCCTTTGTATGAATTAAAATTAGTGAGATACATCCTGAACAGAAATTCCAGTTTGTGCTTTTACCTCTACTTCACGGTAAATCGTTGGATCTTCAGCAGGTGATAGGTAGCTGCCTAACCAACCAGCGATGAATCCTAATGGTACAGAGATGATTGCTGGGTTTGTTAACATAATTAACGGATCTCCAACAAAAATCGCTTTTCCTTCTACTGGATTCCAAACGTTTGGTGACATAGACACTAATACTAGAGCTGAAATCAAACCTGTTAACATAGCCGAAATAGCGCCAGTTGTGTTAAAGCGTTTCCAGTAAATAGTGTAAAGGATTACTGGTAAGTTTGCTGATGCTGCAATACAGAAGGCGAATGATACTAGGAACGCTACGTTTAATGTTTGTGCACCTAATGCAAGAATGATTGAAACAACGGCGATTGCGATTGAGCCAATACGAGCAGCAAATACTTGCTCTTTTTCTGTAATTTTGCCTTTTTTAATAATCTGACCATAAATATCATGCGATAGGGCAGAGGCACCTGAAAGTACAAGACCAGCTACTACTGCTAAGATTGTTGCGAATGCTACCGCACATACAAATGAGAATAGGATATCGCCGCCTAAAGCTTCTGCAAGAAGCGGGGCAGCCATGTTACCCGCTGCATTTGCTGCAATAATATCGTCCACACCTACAAATGCTGCTGCACCGAAACCTAGGAAGATTGTTAAGATATAGAAAATCCCTACAATCCATGTAGCCCAGATAACAGAAGAGCGAGCAGTTTGCGCATCTTTTACTGTGAAGAAGCGCATAAGGATATGCGGAAGACCAGCTGTACCTAATACTAATGCAATAAGCATCGAGATTGTATCAAGTCCGTTTGTATATTTTAAACCTGGGTTTAAATAGGCTTCACCATTTGCTGTTGCCGTTTTCATTTCTGAGAACATCGTTAAAATGTTGAAGTCGAATTTTGCTAATACAAGGAAGGAAATGATGACTGTACCTAACATTAATAAACAAGCTTTAATAATTTGTACCCAAGACGTTGCTGTCATACCACCGAAAAGCACGTAAACTGTCATCATAAATCCTACCAAAAGTACCGCAACCCAATAAGGGATACCTAATAGTAATTGAATAAGTGCACCTGCACCAACTAGTTGTGCAATCATGTAGAATAATACGATAGTAATAGTTGAAAGGGCTGCAACCCCGCGAACTTTTGCTTTATCAAAACGAGCTGTGATCATATCAGCTAGCGTAAACTTACCTAAGTTACGTAAAGGTTCCGCTACGATGTAAAGTACAACTAAATAAGCTACTAAGTAACCGATTGAGAAGAAGAATCCATCGAAACCAAATAGGGCAATGGAACCAGCGATCCCTAAGAAGGATGCGGCCGATAAGTAGTCACCGGCAATAGCAAGTCCATTCTGCCAACCTGTCAATCCGCCGCCGGCAGTGTAGAAGTCACTCGCACTTGATGTGCGTCTTGATGCCCACCATGTGATCACCAATGTTAAACCAACGATTGCTACGAAAAATATTATCGCTGTAAGACTCATTAGCTAACACCCCTTTCATATTCTTCGATGATAGCTTTTGCATCACGGTCAAAGCTGTTTGCTTTTGCTACATATAAATGCGCAAGTACCCATGTCATGATGAATAATCCTCCAGAGTAAATCCACACCCAAGTGATATCCCCAATTGCCTTGTGATGTAAGATCTCTGTGTAAGAAGTTAATACCGGCAGCAGCATATATGCCACCATGAAAACCGCTGTGAGCGTCCAAAGAAAAGCGTTCTTTTTCTTTGTCAATTTTTTGAACGACTCCAACTGTGCGATTTTTTCATAATCCACAACTGGACTATTTTTCGCCATAAACATACCCCCCTTAATTTGTGAAAGTTTTTACTGCTTAATGGTTGTAAAATTCTACTTAATAGCTTTTACAACTCTCATTTTATGGGAGCGTTCACACAATTGCAATAGTTTTTCTAGAAATTATGCAAAAAAAATTTTTATAAAAATAGTTTAAAAGAGAAAATAAAAGCATTTTATAGAGAAATAATGATATTTTTTTGTGTTATATCACATGCGGTAGTGCTATTTTTGAAGAAGAAAAGGGGGTTGACAAATAAAGAACAGCTGTATCTAATACAGTGCTGGTCAAATGTGAAAAGGAAAAAAATATATATTATATTATTTGTAATTAAGGAAATGAAAAAGAAATTAATATACTTTAATAGGAATTAATCGAAAAAATACGGGCTGTACAATAAGATTTTTTCTTATGTACAGCCCGTATAATATACTTGAAAACTAGTAAATATATTATCGTGTTAGTGTGAAATGTCCGAGACAGAAATACCCGTATTCGTTTTTACGCGAATTTCTTTATATACCTCTTCGCCCTCCTTTTGATCTACTTTGCTGGCAGTATTTACAGTAGCGAGCCAACGTGCAAAGAAATCTAATCGTAATGCTTACCGGGTCTGCAAGCGGCACGAGCAGTTCGCCCATAAATTTGACAGCGCCTGAAGTACTCTAGCTATTTAGTATCTTTGCTCCTAATGCAAGGCACGACCCTAAACCTGTTACCATAGATGCAATTGCCCTATAGGAGTTGAATTTCTACCAGTAGAATGACCGGCAAGTTTGCAGAAGCACCTATACAGAAGGCGAACAACACTCAATGAAACGTTTAATCTCTGTACAAAAAGCACCAGAAGAATAGAAATAGCAGTAATTGATATCGCCTCAGTACACGCAGCTA
>JAPSKP010000058.1 GCA_031181585.1 Lysinibacillus sp. | reverse complement strand
CCTCAATAGGAGCTCCCTTCTTTATCACTGTAAATAGCCAAGCTGTCTGGAAATTTCGAATGTAGCTGCTTTTACTTTCTCTTTTAAAATCTCCATCTTCTCTCCCACATAGTTTGCCTCGATACCGGCAATGCTGAGGCCTGCTACGACTTCTCCTACATTGTTATAGATAGGCGCTGCAACAGCCGATGTATGATTTTCTAATTCCGAATGACTGACAGTGCACCCTTCTGCTCTTGCCTGCTGGATCATTTCGTACAGTTTGTCCTTACTCGTAACCGTCCCGTTGGCAATCGGCTTAAGTTCAACTGCGTCCAGATAGGCATTGATTTCTTCGTCCGGCAGAAAAGATAAAATAGCCCGCGGACAAGCACCTGCATACAACGGACTTCTGCGCCCGATCGCGGTATAAAGACGAACCTTTTGATACGTGTCTATTTTTTCTATATAAATCGCTTCATGCCCCTCGCGGATAATTAAGTTGATGGCTTCTTCCGTATCTTGATGAAGGGCGTTCATGAAAGGATAGGCGACCTTTCGGATATCGAGTCTTGATGACACTAAATGGCCAAATTTCAAAAAGAGAAGACCTAGACGGTACTTGGCGTCACTCCCCTTCTCCAGAAACCCCATTTCTTCAAGTGTAGCAAGCATGCGGTATACCGATGTTTTCGGCATTCCCGACAATGTGATGATCTCCTGGAATGAAAGCTCACTATAATTGATAAATAAATTCAAAATATCCATCGAACGGACAACGGTTTTATTTTTATTATTCACTTTATTCTATCTCCCATCCTTATCCAATACCTGTATTTCTTCTTCATATGATAAAACACTTTGTGTAAATAAGGTACTGTTCATTTGTTTTTGCTGCCTAAAATGATGGAAGCAGTCATGTAAAATTCATATAGACCTTCGAAATCCAGTCTGTTATGTACATTTATCCCGATTCGAGCGAATCCCCGCTTTGAATGGAGACGATTATGCTATAATGGAATGCAACATCACGTTATAACATCGAAACCTTTCTTTTGTATCCATTTGAACTCATACATTCGGATGAAAATAACGGTTTCACGGTTGAAAAGTAGAGTAAACCGATTTAGAATAATAAAGAAGCTTAGGGAAGAGCAATGATAAAAGGAGAGGTAACAATGCCGAAATATACAATTGTAGATAAAGATACATGCATCGCTTGCGGCGCTTGTGGAGCAGCAGCACCGGATATTTACGACTATGATGATGAAGGAATTGCCTTCGTTATTTTAGACGAAAACATGGGTACTGCAGAAGTTCCAGAAGATTTACTGGAAGATATGCAAGACGCTTTCGAAGGCTGCCCAACTGATTCTATCAAAGTGGCAGACGAATCATTTGAAGGCGACGCATTAAAATACGAATAGACTAACGGTACATTCGCGCATGCTCAAGCTGCCGCACGAATGTCTAGATAGGAACAGCAACTTTACTTCATGCAAAGTTGCTGTTTTTTATTTTGCTTCGCGCCACTTTTTTAATCCGTAAGCAGTTAGTAGAAGGACGACGCCCACAATCAATTGCGTATACTCGCTCACTTCCATCGCTGGTCCAAATGGTTCGACCCACACACTAAAGACTACTACTGCCAAAATGAATAGCCCTGACGCCAAAGCCCATGACCAAATCATTTTTTTGCTTTTTGGATTTTGCTTGAATGCATCGGACTTTAATAGCTTTAATAAAAATGCAATGAGCAGCAAGATTCCGACTGTTTGCACAGCGACTAGCAATAGTGTAGAGCCAATGTGGATCGTCTTTGGTTCCCCGTCTATAATAGTAACCATTCCTGTTATCGCTATAAAAACGCCTAAAAACTGCGCTATAATTTCTGCCATAAAGGCAGCTGTCTTAGCAGGTTTTTCATTCGGCAGTCCTGCTATGATTTCATCCGCTAATTCCTTTGGCGCCTTGCCAAACACATCTTCTGCCGTTTTACCGTCCTGCTGCGCTGATAATAGATGCTCCAGCATCTCTACAAGCACTTCCTCTGTAGCCTGGTCATCCTTGAATGGTGAAGTTCGAATATAAACTAATAGATTTTCATAGTAAGCCATATTTTCTTCATTCAATAATTTTCTGCGTTCATTGTTTTGTTTAATTAATGTGTTGATCTTTACCATGTCACTCACCTCTCAATAAAGTAGTTATAGGATTTGCCAACAGCTCCCATTCGGTCCGGATTTCATTAAGGGCGTCTTTCCCTTTTTCCGTCAACGAATAATATTTACGATTCGGCCCTGATTCGGAAGGCTGCATTTCTCCAGCAATGAATCCATTTTTTTGTAAACGTAATAAAACGGGATAGATCGTTCCCTCACTAACATCTTTTAGTCCTGCTCGTTGTAATTTCTCTGACAGCTCATAGCCATAGACCGTTTCCTTATCGATAACTGCGAGCACACAGCCGTCCAATATTCCCTTCAATAGCTGACTTCGAATCGACACTCCATCACTCCCTTGTAAAACAAGATAGCTTCACAAAATTATACTACCTTGTAAAACAAAGTAGCTGTCTAAACTATATTGTATAACAAAGTAGCTGTCAACTTGTTATTGCATGACCGTACAAGAAATGTTATAGTTACAATTAGTAGTTGGTACTAATAACTGATATTACTTAGGGGTGTTGACTGTGGATTTAATACAATTAGCTGGGAAAAATATTGTCGTAATGGGCGTTGCCAATGAACGAAGCATTGCTTGGGGCGTAGCGAAACGTTTGATGGAAGTCGGTGCGAACGTTATCTTCACCTACCGCAAAGAACGTTCAAAAGGGAAAATCGAAAAATTACTCGCAGATTATAGCGATCATAAGACAGCTGTTGCAGAATGCGATGTTAATAGTGATGAGTCTATTGCAAAAGCATTTGAAGAAATCGGTACAAAGTTCGGTACGATTCATGGAATCGTTCACTCTGTTGCATTTGCTCATGCTGAAGATTTAAAGAATCGTTTTGTAGAGACAACACGTGAAGGCTATGCATTCGCTCAAGATACAAGTGCCTACTCACTTGTTGCTGTCAGCAAAGCGGCAAAGCCTTACTTGGCAGAAGATGCATCGATCGTAACGATGAGCTACCTTGGAGCTGAGCGTGTGCTGGACGGCTATAATGTGATGGGTGTGGCAAAAGCTGCGCTTGAAGCTGCAATGCGTTATCTGGCTGCTGATTTAGGTTCTGACGGTATCCGTGTTAATGCTATTTCTGCTGGTGCGATTCGTACACTCGCAGCAAAAGGCGTGCCAAGCTTTAACCAGATTCTTCATAAAGTAGAAGAGACTGCCCCTCTTAAACGCAACACAAATCAAGAAGAGGTTGCAGATATGACAATGGTGATGCTGAGCCGTCTATCCCGAGGCGTTACAGGTGAAACAATCTATGTAGATTCCGGCTATAACATTATGGGGTAATTCCTATCTATTTATTTTCATAAAAATCTAGTACAAGAGCGAACCTATTTTAATAGGTTCCGCTCTTTTTTGTCGTTATTTTCTTAATTATCGGTATAATCTATTATTTCTACGATTTTAGGGAATTGTAGTATTGTTATACTATCAAGGAGGTAGAAAATATGGCATTTATCGAAAATATCGTAGCGAATATCAATAATTTTATGTATTCGTACCTACTCATTTACATGCTAGTCGGAATTGGTTTATTCTTTACAATCCGTACAAAATTCGTACAGTTCCGCCTGTTACCTGAAATGTTCCGGGTTATTACGGAAAAAGCTCCTGTCGGGAAAGACGGCAAAAAAGGGATATCTTCATTCCAAGCCTTCACGATTAGTGCTGCTTCTCGAATCGGGACAGGTAACGTTGCCGGTGTAGCAACAGCCATTGCAGTTGGCGGTCCTGGCGCTGTGTTCTGGATGTGGCTTATTGCACTGATTGGTGCTGCTTCCTCTTTCATCGAGAGTACACTTGCACAGGTTTATAAAGTACCCGAAAAAAATGGCCTATTCCGTGGTGGTCCAGCCTACTATATGGAAAAAGGCTTAAACAAGCGCTGGATGGGCGTTATTTTTGCTGTAGCAATTACACTGTGTTTCGGCTTCGTCTTTAATGCGGTACAGGCTAATACCATTTCCATCGCATTTGAAGATAGCTTTGATGTATCCCGTCCAATAATGGGTGCTATTTTGGCTGTGTTAACTGCCTTTATTATTTTCGGTGGTTTAAAACGAATTGTTAGCGTAACACAATTAATTGTACCTGTCATGGCGATTGTCTATTTAATTCTAGCTATCATTGTTATGATTATGAACATTACAGAACTTCCAGGTGTTATTGCATTGATTGTGAAATCTGCATTTGGGCTGGAGGAAGCATTCGGCGGGATGATTGGTGCCGCTGTCCTGAATGGTATTAAACGCGGGCTGTTCTCGAATGAAGCAGGTATGGGCTCTGCTCCAAATGCTGCAGCAACAGCTGATGTTTCCCATCCAGTAAAACAAGGATTAATTCAATCGTTAGGAGTGTTTGTTGATACATTATTAATTTGTACAGCAACTGCTATGATTGTATTGTTAAGCGATGCCTATATGCAGGTGAATGCACAGTCGATTAACTTGACACAAGCTTCACTATCCGATCATATCGGTGATTGGGCTGGCATGTTCCTAGCAATCATCATTTTCTTGTTCGCCTTCAGTTCCGTTATCGGCAACTACTATTATGGTGAAACAAACATTGAATTTATCAAAAATTCAAAAGTTATGGTAAATATTTACCGTGTTATCGTTGTTGCTTTCGTATTCTTTGGTTCTGTTGCTAAAGTGCAGCTCGTATGGGATTTGGCAGATGTATTCATGGGAATCATGGCGTTCATCAACCTGATCGCTATCCTGATGCTATGGAAAGTGGCAAAGAAAGTGCTCGACCATTATACAGCGCAGCGTAAGCAAGGAAAAGATCCAGTCTTCTACGCTGACGAAGTCGAGGATATCGGCGAAGTAGAATGCTGGGGTCGCGACCGACATCACGGATAAGGAAAAAGAGATGGCAAAGTGCCATCTCTTTTCTTTTTTATACGTATCTTTATTTCATATACTTCAGTGCTTCTTCTGAAATGTAGAAGCTGCTGTCATTGTATACAGTTACATACGGTACCGTATGCTGCTTAGCCTCAGTTTTGCCATCTTTACCTGTTGTTTTAGAAAGGACCGTATTTTTATTTTCTGGCATTTCGTATGTTGTGTTCCCCTTTTGTGCCACCAGAACTGGATTGTTGCTATCAGATTGATCGATCGTTACCTTGAATCCTTTTTTCTCTAGTGCAGGCTTTGCGTCAATGTAAAGCGAGGATGTTAGCTGGTCCAGTTTAAAGCCCATTGTCTCGGCCATAATGTTCGCCAAATCCGTATTTTCTACTAGACCAGTCGGCTTGTTTGGTCCGTATGCATATAGGAACACATCATCGCCCGTATGCCCGCCTGTCGTATAGCCGATATTAGCTCGTTCTGCTAACAGCTTCACCATTGTTGCAGCTAGTTTTTCAGAAGTCTCCAACGCTGTACGTTCTTTATCCGTTAAATTCTTTAAACCGTATAAAGCAGCTACCTCTTCAAGATTCGACTTATCTTCCTTCAGGAAAGATAATGCTCCTTCTACTGTCATTGTTGCTTCTTTCAACGGATCAATGTAGGCAGAAACAGGTGTTGTATCATATGTGCCTGTTGTAGCTATATTCCCCATTGTAATACCACTGTTGCCATGGTCTGTCACTGCGATAACAAGCGTATTTTTATCCTTTTTCGCAAATTCAAGTGCTTCCTTCACCGCGTCATCGAATGCAAGGAAATCACTAATCATCCCAACTGCATCATTTGCATGGGCAGCCCAGTCGATCTTGCTGCCTTCTACCATTAGGAAGAACCCGTCCTTGTCCTTATTCAATGTATCAATCGCCTTCTTTGTCATGTCAGCAAGAGTAGGCTCTTCTGCTTTTGTATGCTCGCGGTCAAAATCATAGGCAAGTGCAGCAGGTGCAAAACTCCCCCAAATTTTATCAGCATTTGTCTTTAGCAGCTCTTCGCGTGTCGTGACCAGCTCATAATTCTGCTCTTCCAGTACTTCCAGCAGATTCTCTCCGTCTTTTCGTGTCTCTTTCAGCGAATTAAGGCCTCCGCCAAGCACGACATCAATCCCTTGATACACTTGCTGCTCTGCGATATCGTCATAATTGCTGCGTGACGTTACATGGGAGGAGAAGCCAGCCGGCGTTGCATGCTGAATTTCTGAAGTAGAGACAATTCCTGTTGCTCTACCAGATTGTTTAGCACCCTCCAACACGTTTGCTACCGGTTTAAAAGCGTCTTCCTCTTTTATTTGCTCGGCACCAGGTGTTGTTACCGATGAGGGAAGGACACCAACGTAGCCTGAGTTTGATTTATGTCCTGTTGCGAGTGCTGTTGCCGCAGGGGCAGAGTCTGTAATAGCTGATTCAGCGGAGTATGTACGCGCCCCTCCAGTCAAGATTTCATCCAGTGCCAGTGATTCTCCTTTATACCAGCGCGAAAGTGTAGATACATTATCGCTTGAACCATCCATAACAAGCATAATGACATTTGTAGGGTCTTTTTTATTACCCTTTTCCTTCGCTTCTGCCTCTGCCATGTCCGTTTGAATCATTGTGGCTGCCGAGGATACAAGCAATGTTCCTGCAAGAGCGGCAACTGCCAGCTTTTTCGCCTTTTTCATCATTCCAATCCCTCCCAAGTATGTTTTACATATTTAGCATACAATCAATTTATTAACAGATTATTTTGTCAGTATTATGTTTTGTTATTTGAATGTAAATTACACGTTTATATTGTGAATTTGTTTTACATTCTATTAGAAGAAACTTTCTAATTTGTATGGGAAAGGGATGGTTGATAAACTCATGGCAAATTGGAAGTAATTATGAAGGATTTTATTAGGAGAAAAAATTTTGAAATATGCAACAGTAAAACCTTATATATTTGAGTGTTTAAACAAAAAAGAGATGGCATGTCGCCATCTCTTACATTCTATCTATTAGTACATTTTCAAATATTGTTCGCGCTCCCATGGGTGAACAGTTGTACGGAACATATCATATTCTACTTCTTTTGCTTCCTTGAAGTTTTCGTAAATGTGCTCACCCAGCGCCGCCTTGATGACTTCATCATCAGCCAATGCCGCTAACGCTGCGTCAAGGGATGCAGGCAGGTTTTCGATGCCATGCTGCTTACGCTCTGCACTGTTCATCACATAAATATTACGATCAACTGGAGCTGGCGGCTCTAGCTCATTTTTTACGCCGTCTAATCCTGCTGCCAAAATAACTGCCATTGCTAAATATGGGTTAGCCGATGGATCTACTGAACGCAGCTCAATACGAGTTGACAGGCCGCGTGAAGCTGGGATACGAATCAGCGGAGAACGGTTTTGTGCTGACCACGCTACGTAGCACGGTGCCTCGTAGCCCGGCACGAGACGCTTATATGAGTTGATTGTTGGGTTTGTTACAGCTGTGAAGCCTTGCACGTGTTTTAGAACACCTGCCATAAAGCTGCGGGCAGTTTTCGATAACTGTAAATCAGCTCCCTCATCCCAGAATGAATTTTTGTCTCCTTGGAACAAGGATAAATTGAAATGCATACCTGAACCGTTTACACCAAATAATGGTTTTGGCATGAATGTTGCATGCAGGCCATGCTTACGTGCAATCGTTTTAACAACTAGCTTGAATGTTTGAATATTGTCGCACGCTTCTACTGCATTTGCATATTTAAAGTCGATTTCGTGCTGTCCAGGTGCTACTTCATGGTGAGAGGCCTCGATTTCAAAGCCCATTTCTTCAAGCTCTAGTACAATGTCACGGCGGCAATTTTCACCAAGGTCTGTCGGTGCCAAATCAAAGTATCCTCCGTCATCATTCAGCTCTAATGTCGGCTCACCCTTTTGATCTAATTTAAATAAGAAGAATTCCGGTTCCGGCCCCAAGTTGAAGCCTGTGAAACCAAGCTCCTCCATTTCCTTTAACATCCGTTTCAAGTTAGAACGCGGATCGCCTTCAAAAGGGGTGCCGTCAGGACGTGCGATGTCACAAATAAGACGTGCCACCTTCCCTTTTTCAGCTGTCCACGGGAAAATCATGAAAGTATCGAGATCTGGACGAAGATACATATCTGACTCTTCAATACGCACGAAACCTTCGATGGAAGAACCGTCGAACATCATTTTATTATCCAACGCTTTATCAAGCTGGCTCAAGGGAATTTCAACATTTTTGATCGTCCCTAGAATATCTGTAAACTGCAGACGGATGAACTTTACATTTTTATCTTCCACAATGCGTTTAATGTCCTCTTTTGTGTACTTGCCCACCGTTTTCTCAATTGCGTTTGCCATACTCATTCACTCTCCTAATTTTTATTTATTCACTTCTAAGATGGAAGAAACGCGATAGGTCGCCTTGACGTAGCGAAGATTTTTGTAAACGCTGTGCCTGTAGCATTTCTTCTCTTAAAATAGCCCGAAGTTCCGCATCTGAAATGATAGGGCCGTCAGAAATTCTTACATCACTTGTTTGACGCATATCAAATACTTTTTTTATGCCTGCCATGTTAATTCCTTGGTCAAGAAGCTCTCGAATTTCTAACAGCGCATCCACGTCATCTAATGAAAACATTCTTCTGTTCCCCTCTGAGCGTGCCGGCTGGATTAGTTCATGTTCTTCGTAATAGCGAATTTGTCTTGCGGTTAACTCCGTTAATTGCATCACCATGCTAATTGGGAGTAACGGCATTGCTCTTCGAAACTCTCGACTCATCGTCATCGCCTCCCTTTCTTATCTTCACTTTACAACATGTCACTTCTAATATCAATATTACGTAAGGAATTATAACATACTCTTTTTAGATTAATTTAATCTCAATTTGAGATAAAAAAACCGGCTGACATATAAAGTCCCCCGGTCTGCAAATAAGCTCTGTTTAAACAAAAAAGCCGACCCTCTTTTTGGTCAGCTTCTTTACTTCTATTCGACTTTTCGAATGATTGCCCTAATCGGAGATGCATCTCCGCCCTGTATAGCCAAAGGGAGACCGATAAACTCGTATAATCCTGCTTCCACATCTTTTAAGTACAAGTTTTCGATAATATAAACTCCTTCTTCATTACAAGCATGATGAGCCTGTAATGCCACATCCTCTACTGCATCAACAGAAGGCGCATCCGTCCCCAGCACCTTGATTCCTTGAGCAGCTAGAAACGTAACTGTCTCAGGGTGAACCGTTGTATAGGAAGGGGCGAAACGGTATAAGTCATGCTCTTTTTTCGTTTTGAAAAATATCCGTTCTATCCCCTGCAACGGAAGCATCTCGACATGCTCTTTTTGAATTTGCTCCACACTTGTCATCTCTACCAGCAGTACAGCTCCCATGAACAAGTCAAGCGGCAAGGCATCAATCGATTTTCCAAAATCATCATAATGATAGGGAGCATCAACATGAGTACCCGTATGCAGACTCATCATCACCTCGCCTACGTTTGCCCCGTCCGGCTCGAGTTCCGCCGCCAGCCGGTAATCAAATGGTGCATCCCCAGGCCATACGGGCATATTTTTATGTAATGGCATTGTAATATCGATCCACATATCTTTTCCTCCTCAATTCATCGACAAGTCAATTTAGCTCCTATCATCCATACGGCGTTATTTTATCATGTCGAAAGGCAAAATAAAACGCAGCCGCCGAAGCAGCTGCGTATTCGTTACGATAAATATTGTAAACGCTGGTTTTGAATCCACTTATTCATTGTACGGAATAGGACCGTCACAATAACAATGAGCATGACCCCTTTAAGCAGATTAAACGGTAAGATTGCCTTCACTGCCATCTCAGACATATTCTCCACATGGAAGTTCATGAAGTATCCATACATCGGTAAAAATGCGATATAGTTCAAGAAGGCCATTCCTACTGACATGATTAACGAACCAACGATCAAACCGAAAAATAAACCTTTTGCAGAAGGTAGTTTTTTGTAAATGTAATAAACAGGCAAGATGAACAAAATACCTGTTGCAAAATTCGCCATGTGTCCTACCGGCATACCTGTTGGCGAGCCTGAGAAAATCCAGTCCAGAATATTTTTCATAAGCTCTACTAAAATACCGGCAACCGGACCCATTGTGATAGCCGCAATCAATGCTGGTACATCACTGAAGTCGATTTGCAAAAATGCTGGGAACCATGGTAGCGGAAAGTTAAATAGCATTAAGATAAATGAAATACTACTCAACATCGCAATTGTTACGAATGAACGCAACTTTTTGTTTGTCTTCGTCATAAAAATCTTCTCCTTTGCTGATTCCATCTCGCAAGAAGAAAGGTACAACCGGCGTCGCGTTCCATGAAAAAACCCTTATACAATATTGTATAAGGGAGAATAAGGCACACTTAAATAAAGGTCTTAACATCGGTATTTTGCGTACAGCGAAATAAAGCCAGTTCCCTTTAGCTTTAAGGCGTACACAAAACACGACATTTCTCATGAAATGACGACCGTACCTTCACCTTCTCCCATCCAGACTATACTGTCGGCTTTGGACTCTCACCAAATCCTGCGCACTATAAAAGCGGCTCGCGGGCTGAAGAAGGATTGCTGCAATGTCCTCCAAAAATGGTCGGATATCGCTCCTTCTATTACCGCCGGTCGGGAATTACACCCTGCCCCGAAGATGAATCAATATAAAATTATGTTACACTTTTCATTATAAGAGAAAAACGAGAATTGTAAACCCTTTTGCCTACAATTCTCTAAAGTTGTCTATTTAGCCTGGATAAGATCAACCGGTAATTCATTTGGCCCAACTGGCTTCGGAAGGGGCTCAGCGAAATAGAAACCTCTCCATTCCGTTTGTACAATGTTTTCAAATAGTATCTGCTTATTAAAGCCTGAAGCCGTCAACAGCATCGCTTCAATCATATGCATCGCCTGCTGTGAATCAACCGTCTCTAAATCCAAAGGAGCTGTAAAAGTGACTTTCACGACATTGCCATCTGTTACCTTATAATCTACGCCTGGTAGAATGGCCGTTTTATAAATATCATTCTCTTCTACCTTCATATATTCCAGAGCTTCTGTTACCGTCTGAAAGGTCTGTCGGAAATTCGGGGATAAAAATACACCATTTTCCTGTTCATCCAGGAAATAGCTATAGCGCGAAGCATTTTTCAAATCTAAAGGTTCGCTTGGTGCTCCTGCCTCTTTAAAAGTCATCGGTGTCCCATCTTGATTTTGTATAATTGCCTTATCGTAATTTTTGCTAAATGTGTCCGTCAGCATTCCCGTATAAACGGCTGCCGCTCCGGATGACACATCATATCCATGATCAGCAGGTAAAGTATGGGTCACTGTTTTTCCCTGTTCTTCAATTTTTCCTTTTACCGGATGCAACTCATTGAATCCTGCTGCCTGTTCATCCAGCTTCGAGGCATATTTATTATACATTTCAACCTGAGTCGGTGCTTCTTTGCCGAAGTCCTCCACAAGCTTCTCTTTCGGAATAACAATCGTAACCGGTACACTTTCTGCATCATTTCCAGCTAGACCGATGTGAAATGCAGAGGCCTCCTCCAGCTGTTCCTCATATACTGACGTGCGGATGTCCTCTTCCGGTATTGCCCGGATAGCCATCTCTTCGATTTCCGCTGTGTTTTCAGCTGTATCCAGCGTTTGTTCCTGTTTATTTGAACTCTCTTCGTCAAACATAGAGATACTTTTCTCCTCAGAAGAATTTTGCGAAAAGTAGTATACACCGCCAAATGTTATAAATGTCAAAGCAGCCGTTAACCCGAAGAGCATAAAAGGATTTCGTTTTTTCTTTTTGCTTAATTGTACTGGCTCCTCTTCAAAAGCACCAGCCTCTTTCAGTCTTGCGAAGACGTCTTCCTTTGAACGATGATCTTGAATTTTTGGGGCTTTGGATAAGAGCTCTTCCAGCTGTTGATCGTCCCATTTTTCGTTCTTCATAATGAATTCGCCTCCTGTTCACTCAATTTCTCCCGCAGCGCTTTGATTGCCCGATGCTGCGTTGTTTTTACTTTACCTTCCGTCCACCCTAAAATTTCGGCCGTTTCTGTAATAGAAAGTTCCTGGAAGTAGCGCATGACAATCACCATCTTCTGATCACCCGTACAATATTCCAGTACAGTCAGCAGGCGATTCAGTTCTTCATTCAGCTCTGCAAACTGCTCAGGAGATTTGGTAGGCGACACGAGCTGCTCCTGCTCCCAATCAAAAGCATCAAAGGAATGGCGGCCTCTGACCCTTGCTTTCCGAAAATGATCAATAGCTACATTTTTCGCGATGGAAAAGAGCCATGTCTTTTCTGTACTTCTCCCCTCAAAGCGGTCATATGCTTTCAACACCCGCACATACACTTCATGGGAAAGGTCTTCGGCCACGGTCCTATCTTTCACGAGATAAATTAAGAACTGAAAGACATCCTGGTGGTACTCATCATATAATCGATGGAAAATGGATTCCTTCATCCACTCCACCTCCGTTCTCATTAAATTAGTCGAATGTATAATAAAAAAGTTTCATATAGAACAAGGGAGATTGTCCTTCTCTACTAAGCGCTTGTCCGATAACAAGAGAACACCTTTATTTCAGCGTACTCCCTGGGCAAACGTTTTATTATTTCCTAAAAAATAAAAAGATAGGGTACGATGACCCTATCTCCTATATTATTACATTGGGAGGTAGAACGTAAATGATGTTCCGTCTTTTTCCACACTCTCGACCTTAATTTTTCCTTCATGGGCTTCTACAATATTACGGGCAATCGCTAAACCAAGGCCTGTTCCGCCTTTCGCCCGCGTCCTTGCCTTGTCCGCCTTATAAAAGCGCTCAAATACATACGGTAGATCATCCTTTGGTATACCTATTCCTGTATCGCTTACAGAAATTCTCGCGTATGATAATTCATTTGCCAGAGATACCGTAACCGTTCCTCCTTCTGGTGTATGGCGGAGGGCATTGTCAATGAGGTTCGTTAACACTTGCTCGATACGGTCCTCATCAAGTGAAATAATCGTGTCATCCGGCAGGTCAGACTCAAATTTTAAGTATACCTGCTTTTCCTTAGCTACCTGCATGAACTTCTGTGTTATACGTTCAAGCACATGGACAATCGGGACTGAATCCTTGTATAGACGAATATGGCCAGACTCCATACGTGCTAAATCGAGCAAGTCCGTCACAAGCCGGCCCATACGCTGAGATTCATCATAGATAATCCGGATCATTTCATTCCGGTCTTCTTCAGACTGTACGACATCATCGAGTATAGCCTCCGAATAACCTTGCAGCATGGCTATTGGCGTTCGCAGCTCATGCGAGACATTGGCAATGAAATCTGACCGCAGTTTCTCCAGACGGTTTTTCTCTGTCTTGTCACGAATAACAGCAATCGCCCCACGTATCGATTCACCGCTGTATAGCGGACTGATTGTAATACTATAAAATGAACCGTCCATTTCCAAATCCTCCTCAATCTTGTCTTCAAAATCAAGGACATGATCAAGCATATGGTAAATTTCCGGTGGAATCGGACGTTCACTCTTACTCCCCTTGCTGATAAACCATGTTTGCAGCAATTTTTCAGCCGGCGGATTGCTCAGCAGAATTGTCCGATCGCGGTTGAAGGTAATAACAGCATCCGTCATGGATGTCAAAATGCTTGATAGCTGTTCCTTCTCCTGGTTAATGACTTCTAAATGATGCTTCAGCTGCCGTCCCATTTGGTTGAAAGCAACAGCCAGTTGACCAATCTCATCCCTGCTCTGAATCGCCGGCACCTGCGAATCAAATTTACCCTTTGAAAGCGCAAATGCATGCTCCCGCATTTGACGCAGCGGATAGGTAATACGGCTCGACAGGAAGAAGGCAAAGAACGTCGTCAGGACGAAGGCAATCAAGGCAGAGATAAAGACAATTTTTGTCGTTTCTTTGCTTGTTTGATGCATAGCATCAGGGTTTTGATAAATAAATACTGCACCGTGCAGTTCATTTTCTGATTTCAGCGGGAAGCCAAGTACCACATAAGACTCCATTTTCTCCGCTTCAGATTGAGAAGGGAGGATCATTTCTTTTAAAATCGGGTTATCTGATTCATAAATCGTTTGAAATGCCTTATTTCCCAAAATTGCCTGCTGAATTTCTTCTTGGTTTTTCCCCTCTTGTACCGCATAGACAATATCATCCGGGCTATTTGCTACAAGTGCATTCGTATATTCATCCAGTACGACCTTGATGACTTCAATCGGGGAATGGCTATCGCCGTATTCATCTACAATACTTGCGATCGCTGTTGCCGTCTGACGAAGGGAGCTTTCAGCCTGCTCGCTATGGTAGTTTTCTAAAAACTCCAGCATGAAGACCGTGAAAATGAAAAGGACAAATGAAACGAGAAGCAATATGGTTACCCACAGCTTCCCGACAATACTATTCCATATTCTATTCATTCACGACCTCGAATTTGTAGCCGACGCCCCATACTGTCACGATCATCTTTGCCGCATTTTCAGAAACGCGGTTTAGCTTTTCGCGTAAACGTTTCACATGTGTATCAACAGTGCGAAGGTCACCAAAGAAGTCATAGTGCCAAACTTCCTTTAATAACTGTTCACGATCAAACACTTTATCTGGAGACTTTGCTAAAAAATACAGCAGCTCATACTCTTTCGGCGTCAGATTGACTTCCTTGCCATCTGCTGTTACACGATGGGCATCGTGGTCAATCGTCAGATGTGGGAATACTACCAGATCTTTCGAAGTTGACGCACTTGCGACAGGCGAGAATGCAGCAGAACGACGCAGGATCGCTTTTACACGAAGCACCACTTCACGCGGACTGAACGGCTTTACGATATAGTCATCAGCTCCTAGCTCAAACCCTTGTACACGGTTTGCTTCTTCCCCTTTTGCTGTTAATAAAATAATAGGTGTTGTTTTCTTTTCACGGATCTCTTCACAAACTTGCAGGCCATCTTTTTCCGGCATCATGATATCTAAAAGAATACAGTGATATTCATTTTCAAACGCCTTTTCAATCGCTTCTTCACCGTTTTCGGCTTCGTCTACCATGTACCCTTCTCGTTCAAGGTACATTTTTAAAAGACGGCGAATGCGATCTTCATCGTCCACTACTAATACAGAAATATTCTCAGACACTGGTGTGAATCTCCCTTCAAGCTTTATCTACATCTTCTATTGTACAGTTTTAGTCAGTAAATGAAAAGAAGAGGAGCCGTAAAATACGACTCCTTTTGCCAATTTTTCTCTCTATTTATGCGTAAGAATGCAAACCTGCGATTACAAGGTTTACTACTACCAAGTTAAACATGATGATGAGGAAGCCAATTACCGTCAGCCAAGCAGACTTTTTTCCTTCCCAGCCTTTGGATAGACGAAGGTGCAGGAATGCTGCATAGAATAACCATGTAATAAGCGCCCATACTTCTTTCGGGTCCCAGCCCCAGAAACGGCTCCATGCGATCTGAGCCCAAATCATTGCGAAAATGAGTGCTCCTAGTGTAAATACCGGGAAACCAATTAACACAGCACGATAGCCGATTTCATCCATCAACTGTGAATTAACGCGTTTTACTAACGGCTGAATCATCGATGATACTGAACGGCGGGCAATCAAACGGATTAATACATATAGAATGGAACCAAATAGAATTGACCATACAACTGTTGTCAGCTTACGTGCATCAATTAAAGCAGGCACTTCGACAAACGGTGTCATACGATTTTCAGAAAGCTCGACATAGTCATGCGGCCCGAAAATCGGAGGCATTGTATATTCTACTACTTCTGTATCCCCTTCTTTTGTTACATGTTCGAAAGTTGCCTCATAGCCTGTAACTCTGAATACGGATGTCGCTACTACAAACCCGATCACCAGTACACAGAAAAACATAACTGCTTCCAGCCAGAAGCGCTCTTTTGTCGCTTTTTTTACATCCACATTTTTTAGCAGGTAAATCAGCCCTGCTACAGCACTCATCGCCAATATCGATTGGCCAAGTGCCGCTGTAATTACGTGAATTGTCAGCCAGTGACTTTGTAAAGACGGGACAAGTGGACTTACTTCCTTTGTGAACATGGAAGCATACGCAATAATTAATAGTGCGATCGGCAATGCTACTACACCTAGTGCCGTTACTTTATACATAAAGTAAATGACGATGAAAGATAGAACGATGAACATGCCGAATGCTGTTGTGAATTCAAACATATTACTTACAGGAGCATGTCCAGTGTACATCCAGCGAGTGATGAAGTAACCCAGCTGTGCAAGGAGACCGATAATCGTTATCCCGATTGCGATTTTTCCCCAGCTATCAGCACGTTTTGCTGCTGTATCATTCTTCTCCTTGATCGCTCCTCCAAATAGGAATGTACCAATCAAGTAACAGATGAATGCTACAAACAGGAGGTTACCACTTAAATCAATCAAACTCATAAGGTGTTGTCACCTTCCTTTTTATTTTCTTCCTTTTCTGTTTCAGCCTGATCCACATAAGCTGGAAGATGTGCGAACGCCGTAACGGCATCCAATTCTTTTTTCATACCAAACCAGTTTTTATTTGTATGCGCTGCTAGACGAATCGTACCATCCGGAAGCTCTTCCACCCATAAGCGGCGGTGCGCCCAGTAGGACCCGATAGCAACACCTAGCATGAATATCATACCACCTATGAATAAAAATGGAATGGTTTTATCTTTACGAATTGTTAAACCTGACATGTTACGTGTTTCGACACCTTGGAAAGACATTTTGTATGCGTTTTCTCCTAAAGGTTCAAGCGTCTGCTGAATCGCTACGAAGCTTGTCTCTCCCTCTGGCTTTTCAGGTGTATACATACGGAAGATAAATGCCGGATTATTTGGTGTTGGAGAGGCCGTCTGCGGCACCCCTTCCTCAAATCCCGAGAAGTCCGGTAAGTATGATACAATTTCAACACGTGTATTGTCACTCAGTACATATTCCGTTTCAGGGTTTGCCAGGTCAATTGTCAATTCACCTAGTGAATCACCTGACGCTTTATTTGTTAATGCGAACTTCATTGTTTTTAATTCATTCAAACCATAGTCCATTTGATACATTGCATACCCCTCATGCTTAAGCGGGGAATTTACTTTGATTTCAAATGTGTCGACAACTTCCAGGTTATCTGTCTGACCAGGCAAGTCACCTTCTTGCTGTTTATAGAGCGTTACGTTTGTCTGATAGTTTTTTGCCATGACATTGACGCCCTGCTTTAGTTGTTCACCCTGTGGTTCATTGTCGTACGTCTCCAGAATAAACTCGTCATTGTGAATGAAGTAGCCCTCCATGCCTGGAACAGCACGTAGCTCCCCTTCACGCAGCCACATGGATTCATCTATGTAGAAACCGGGTAATAAGCGCAGCATGACAGCACCTAGGAAAACAATCAATCCTACGTGATTAATATAAGGACCGTAACGGGCAAAGCGGTTTTTTTCTGCCATTAGTGCATTACCTTCACGGCGCACCTTATATTTCATCGCTTTCATTTTCTGTTCGACTAGATCAAGTGTTTTACCTTGCTCTGCGGCAGGCGCTCCCTCCGCAAAAACGCGTTGACGCTTCATAAAGCTTTGGTGTCGTTTTACACGCTGATTTTTCAGAGATTTATGCAGCGGCAGTCCCCGGTCAATACTGGCAACGATAATTGATACAGCCAGCATACCTACTAAAATTTGGAACCACCAGGATGAATAGAGATCCGATAGTCCCAAATTGTAGTAAAGCGTACCAAAAGCACCGTACATATCCTCATAGTACTTCGCTTTTTCCGCATCCGTTGATACGCTTACATAAAACTCCTGCGGCAAAATCGTACCAATGGAGGCGGCAATTAAATTCAAAATGATCAGGGTAATTCCAACTTTTACGCTGGAGAAAAAATTCCAAATCTTGTCGATAATCGATTTGTTGTGGGTTTTAGAACGAATAGCAATTCCATCGTACCGCATGTCTAAAATCTTTTTTTGTTTTTCCTCTTCCGTTAACGGACGGCCGCATCTGCCGCAGATCTTCGTTCCGACAGGGTTTTCATGGCCACATTCACATATAATTTTTTCCATATTGTAAAACTCCTATTCCGGCTTAATGGATTCCATATGCGCGGCAATCTGTGCTTCTGTCATTTCACCTGTCACAATCTTTTCTATTTTTCCTTCTTTATTGATCAAAATAGTGGCAGGCAGATTGGTCACGTTATAGGCGTTCATGACGCTTTTCGTTTTATCAATTGTCACCGGGAATGTCATGTTCATACTCTTTACATAGTTTTTTACTTCAAAATCCGACTGGGCAATATTTACCGCCAATACATGAACACCTTGTGTTTCAAAGGATTTGTATTGACGTTCAATAGCCGGAAACTCTCTTTTACAAGGCTCACACCATGTTCCCCAGAAATTCAGCAGTACGCCTTGTCCTTTGTACTCTGAAAGCCGGTGCATTTCCCCGTTTAAATCCACCAGCTCAAAATCAGGTGCCTCAGCTCCCACCTTTAATACATCGACCTTATCTTTTGTAATTGTTGTATAAACCGTATAGCCGATTGCTACTGCTAGCAGGGCTAAAATGATTCCACGAGTAATGGATCTTTTTTTCTTTTTATCCATTTTTCGCATCCCTCCCCAATCAGGCGAATTCCTAGTCCATTATACCAAAGAATGCGTTTTGGCCTTCTGTGGATTATGAATGATTTATGAACGTTTACACTATCTGGTTAGTGTTAATCCAAACGTCCTGTTTCTGCGAGCACGCGCAGTTGCTTTACTTCATGCTTTGTCAGCTCACGGTATTCCCCAGGATGCAAGTTTCCTAAGTCAAGAAACGCAAAGCGCTCACGCTTCAGCTTTACAACCGGTGTACCGATTGCCTCAAACATGCGTCGCACTTGGCGGTTGCGCCCTTCGTGAATCGTAATTTCACAAATCGCTTTTCCTGCCTTCTCATCAAATGATGTCATGCTTACTTTTGCCGGAGCCGTTTTACCATCCTCCAGCTTAATGCCGCGCTGCAGCTTTTTTAGACCTTCAATTGTCGGTACGCCTTTGACACGGGCAATATATGTTTTATCAATTTTAAATTTCGGATGCGTCAACTGATATGAAAACTCTCCATCGTTCGTCAACAGCAAAAGTCCCGTTGTCTCGTAATCAAGCCGTCCCACTGGGAAAATACGCTCTGGTACGCTCTTTTTAAAAATATCCACGACCGTTTTGCGCCCTTTGTCATCCGTTACAGCAGAAATATAGCCCTTTGGCTTATAGAGCAGGAAGTATACCTTGTCCTCTTTTTCCAGTTTTACTCCTTCTACCTCGATTGTGTCAGAATTGGAAACTTTTGTTCCAAGCTCTCTTACAACCTTCCCGTTCACCTTCACTTTACCTTCTGTTATTAACTGCTCTGCTTTACGTCTCGATGCTACACCTGCGTAAGCAATGACTTTCTGTAGTCTTTCCATAAGTTCACCTCATTGATTTTTTCGCCACACATAATGTGTAACTAGACTAAGTTATTCCCAATAATCTGTTGAAAATTATGTCATACTTTGATGAAAACATAAAGAGAAATAGTTTTATTCCTAACTTTTTGCATATTTTGTTCTCCAGGCGCCAGCAGCACCGTTCCCAGACTGCTTCTAATCGTCATTAACAATAAAAAAAAGAAGACCTTCATCAGTCTTCTTGAATGGATACTGCTTTTGAAAAAATGACTTCCTCCCCAAGTGAAACCTGCCAGATGGCTCTTTTGTAATCACGACGGGCAATGAGTGTATGATGAATGTTCTCTCGCTCTTCTTTCGTAAGAAGTAAAGATATCGGTTTTTTTACTGTAATTGTGGCATTCGGAATTAGATAATCTCCGGCTTCAACAAGCTCGTAATTTTCATACTGCGCTTCTACTCGATCAGCAAGATCCTTATGGAATATCCAGTCGTTTGATTCGTTAATGGTTACAACGACAAACTCCTTTTCTCCACGCTCAAAATAAGTCGCTAATGTACGACCTGCCACCTTCGTATACCCCGTCTTCCCGGCAATTGCCCCTATCCCCTGGGACAATAATTTATGCTTGTTCTGCCACACATTTTCTCCTTTATAAAGAACGGTTGTGGCAATCTTTTGGAATGTTTCGTTCTGCATGGCAATCTGCAGCATCTTTGCTGTATCTTCTGCTGAAGAAAGATGCTCTTCATGATGAAGACCGGATGGATTTGTGAACATTGTGCTATTTAGACCATAAAGCTCAGCTTTATCATTCATCAGCTTGACAAATCCATCAACCGATCCGCCTACATGTTCAGCGATAGCGGTTGCGGCATCATTTCCTGAACGCAGCATAAGGCCATACAATAAATGCTCCAGTTTAATCTCTTGTCCTTCCTCCAAATAAATCGAGGAGCCCTCGCTGTAAGCAGCACGCTTGGACACGGTAACCATATCATCCAGGTCGCTGTTTTCGATTGCGATGAGGGCCGTCCACATTTTTGTTAGACTAGCAATCGGCAAGCGTGCATCCTCGGCTTGCCCTAGTAATAGTCGTCCAGTCTGTGCATCAACTACTGCATAGCTGGACGCTGCTTCCACATTCACCGGCACAAGCAGCAATAACAACATCAGCCAAATTTTCTTCAAGCATACGCTCCCTTATTCGTTAAATGCTTCTTGGAACTTGGTCATGAATAAATCTGTTGCTTCCTCCTCTTCTGATTCCTCTGTTGGCAGCGGTGGCAGCTCGGAAATATCCTTTAGACCAAAGTAATTGAGAAATTCTTTCGTTGTACCGTAAAGGATGGCACGTCCCGTCTTTTCAGCCCGGCCTACTTCCTGTACTAAAGCCCTTGATACGAGCGTTTGAATCGGACGCTCACTCTTCACTCCCC
>JAPSKP010000153.1 GCA_031181585.1 Lysinibacillus sp. | reverse complement strand
TCCGAGTTTTCAATGGCTGATTATAAGAGTGTAAAGTCAGCTCAAGCAATCGCCCAACGTATAACAGAGGCTGATATTCGAAACTCTAGCTATAAGGATTTACGAAATGTTATAAACGGTATTGATGCTCTGGCAAAGCTTGCGGATCAGACTAAGGCTGCTGAAGATGCGGCGAGCCGTCCTGGGGATATGCCAAGCTATACAAAGGTTGTCGTGACATTAGTGGCTCCTGGCGGTCAAGTCATTACAAATTATAATGGACAAGTGACGATTGACTATAATGGTCAAAAGAAAACTGTGCCGTTTAACCGTACACAAGGAACAAGCAGTGAAGACAGCGGGCGGGCAATCGCATACTTTGACGGCGCCCATTACGGGAAAACCGTGGCAAAGGTAACGTTTAGTCCAGAAACAGATTCCCGCTATAAAGAGCTGCTTAAAGGTTTAGAAGGAAAAGTAGTGAAAAAAGAAATCATTGCCCATCCACCCCTCAATACCCTGGAGTCCTGTAATCGAATTCAGAAAGTAGCGTTTGTAGTTGATGAGTCAGGTTCAATGAAAAAAGCGGACCCGAACAACTTGATTAACAAGAAAACACGGGAACTTATGGAGGAACTGAATATTGAACCAACTGTTGCTGCAGGGTTCAACAGCCAAGGGCGATTCATAGCAAAAGATACTGGGGAAAAGGTTTCTAAGTTAGAAGAGCTTTATGAGCTAAAGTACCGGAAAGGCGGAACAAAAATAGCTACCGGTATTGAAGCGGCTAAGCAGCATATGAAGGAACAGCAATATATAGGTTCTATTCCGGGGGCAATTGTTCTTGTATCAGATGGCAAGGCAAATAGCAATGAAGCTAAAGATATCATCACATATGCGCAGCAGAACAATCTAAAAGTATTTACTGTATCAGTAGGCAAGGATGCGAATCAGACAATATTGAAGAATATTGCCGTCCAGACAGAGGGGCAGCATTTCCACTTATCGGATATTAACAATATTACAGCAATCTATGAATCTTTGATGAAAGCGATGTGTATTAATCTTGTGGAAGCATGTCCTCCAAACTTTGATTCATTCCAGCAGTCAGATGTAACGATCGGACGTACGTATCTCTTCATTGAAGCGGAAGCAAACTGCGGCAATGTTGAAAAGGTGAAGGTGAAATTCTACTCGGTAAAAGGAGAAATTGAATTGGATCTGCGATATATCGGTATGAATAGATTTGAGCTGGAACATGATATCCGTAAAATTCATAATTTCAGCATTTACGAGGAAGTAGAATTCCTTGCTTATGATAAAGACGGTAAATTACTTGCTACTAAAAAAATAGACATTCAGTAGAATGATCGGCTCCGGCAGCAGAATAGCTGCTGGAGTTTTTCTATTGTTTTCGGGAATACTAAACTATTGTAATGAGGAAGTTCGATAAAAGGGGGTAACAGCAACAGAGTCTTTGTACAGGTAGAAAAAATCAATTGGTTTGCAGTCGGACCGCTGTCAATTTTACTAAAGAGCTGTTGTGAATAGTCTCATATTAGTAACCTTTTGTTCACATTCATGTTTATATTTCATTGAAAAAGTAAACATTCATTGAAACAGAACATAATTTTTGTTACACTTACATTAGAATTATTCTAATGTAGAGATGTCGTTTCATAGCATGTTCACAAAGTTTAGAGTGAATTATGCTTTCTTTATGTTACAATGAGTATTGTGAATTAGAACGTGTGAGGTGTAGGGTTCATGCATACATTAGTCGTAGGCTTGAATTATAAGACAGCGCCTGTCGAAATTCGGGAAAAACTATCGTTTATTGAACGTGATTTACCGAATGCGATGGAAGCGCTACAAAAAGAAAAAAGTATATTAGAAAACGTAATTGTATCGACATGTAACCGTACTGAAATCTACGCAGTAGTTGACCAGTTACATACAGGTCGTTACTATATTAAGCAATTTTTATCTAATTGGTTCAATATACCGGTCGAGAAGTTTGAAGATCACCTTTTCATCCGTGAAGATGATGCTTCATTGAGCCATTTATTCCGCGTAACAGCAGGGATTGATTCAATGGTATTGGGCGAAACGCAAATCTTAGGACAAGTTAAGAAAAGTTTCTTACAAGGACAAGAGATCGGAACGACAGGTACTGTTTACAACCAATTATTTAAACAAGCCGTAACCTTTGCGAAAAGAGCGCATAGTGAAACAGCAATCGGAGAAAATGCTGTGTCAGTATCGTATGCGGCGGTCGAGCTTGCGAAGAAGATTTTTGGCTCCCTTCAGCGCAAACATGTGGCGATTTTAGGCGCTGGTAAAATGGGAGAGCTTGCGATCCAAAATCTTTATGGCAATGGTGTTGGAAAAGTAACAGTTATTAACCGTACATTTGAAAAAGCGCAGGATTTGGCTACAAAGTTCGAGGGGAACGCGAAGCCAATGGACGAGCTCCAATGTACATTGCTGGAAGCAGATATCCTAATCAGCTCGACAGGCGCTACAGAATACGTTATTGATTATGAATTGATGAAATACGTTTCTCGTATGCGTAAAGGTGAGCCATTGTTCATGGTAGACATTGCAGTACCACGTGACTTGGATCCAAAAATCGGGGAACTGCCAAACGTCTTCTTATATGATATCGATGACTTGCAAGGGATTGTCAATGCCAACCTGGCAGAACGTGAAAAAGCGGCTGTGCAAATTGTCGACATGATTGGCACAGAAGTAGTGCAGTTTAAAGAGTGGTTCGCTACATTAGGTGTTGTCCCTGTAATTACAGCGCTGCGTGAAAAAGCGAATCGCATCCAGCAGGACACAATGGCGAGTATTGAAAATAAGATGCCGAATTTAACAGATCGCGAACGTAAAATTTTAAATAAGCATACAAAGTCAATTATCAACCAGTTGTTAAAAGAACCGATTCTACAGGCAAAGGAACTAGCGAACTCGCCAAAAGCGAATGAAGAGCTCCAATTATTCCAGCAGATTTTCGGTATTGAAGACGCTGTTCAGGAAGAAGTCGGTATGCATAAAAAAGCAGAGAAGGAACGATTGATCCTATCTCAAGGCGAAATTTCGACAAATCCAGGGTATTCATTTTAAGTTAAGAAGTAACTTTTCATAAGCGTTTTCGTATCTGTATGGTAAAATATACAGGTACAAAGCGCTTTTTTCTTTGGTTATTAGAGAGGAAATTCTCGAAAAGTGCTTGGGTTGAAACAACAGTTCACCAATCGAAAGAAAGGTGATGAAATATGTCGTTTTCAATACAGACGCACTTTAGATAGGTAAGGATTCATTCAGAAAAAAAGAAGGGTTGCCTATGACGGAAATAACAATGGCCAGATTATATGAAGTGATGGTCATTTTATATGCAATTGGAATTGTCTTTTATTTTATTGATTATCTCTATAAATATGTAAAGGCACGAAGGGTAGCATTTTGGTTTGTTTGCATTGCCTGGGTGATGCAGTCGATGTTTTTTGTTCTCTTTATCATTGAAACACAACGATTTCCGATATTATCCCTCTTTGAAGGGATCTATTTCTATGCATGGCTGCTGACAACATTGTCTATTATTCTCCATTGCATCGCCCGAGTTGATATGCCGGTGTTTTTTGTCAATGTATTAAGTTTTGTATTTGTGACAATCCACTTATTTGCACCAACTGAAAAAGTGCAGCCGATGGTCGATTCGCTTGTATCGGAAATGCTCGTAATTCATATTTCATTTGCGATCATGTCCTATGCAGCCTTTTCGTTATCATTTGTGTTTTCAATACTATATTTGATTTTATACCGCATTCTAAAGCAGAAAAAGGCCAACCCATTATGGTCACGTCTGCCATCTCTGCAGCAGACAAGCAGCTGGATGAGTAATTCCATGCTGGTTGGGGTGCCTTTACTTTTCATTAGTCTAATTTTAGGGTTAGAATGGGCATTAATGACATTGGATAGATTATCCGTATTTGATATAAAAATTGTCGGCTCTTTTATTATTACGGTCATTTATTTAATTATTTTATTACTACATCGTAGTGGGAAATTGACAGGAACGAGCTATGCTTGGATTCAGATCTATGCCTATTTGCTAACGGTCGTGAATTTATTCCTCGGCAATAAAATGTCGAACTTCCACTTATGGTATTAGCAGAAAGGTAGGATATTATTTTGAGAAAAATTATTGTAGGCTCTCGCAAAAGTAAATTGGCTTTAACACAAACGAACTGGTTTATCAATGAATTGAAGGCAGCCGGTGTACCGTTTGA
>JAPSKP010000057.1 GCA_031181585.1 Lysinibacillus sp. | reverse complement strand
AAAACGTCCGCTCGACTTGCATGTATTAGGCACGCCGCCAGCGTTCGTCCTGAGCCAGGATCAAACTCTCCATAAAAGTAGTTTGAGTTAAGCTCAAAATGTTGCTGACTATTGTTTTAGTCAAGTTATCTCTTTCAATTAAGAAAGAAAATTATTGTTAACGTCTTGCTTGTTCAGTTTTCAAAGTTCATGGAGCGGGTGATGAGAATCGAACTCACGACATCAGCTTGGAAGGCTGAGGTTTTACCATTAAACTACACCCGCGTATTATTTTATATGGCGCGCCCGACAGGAGTCGAACCCATAACCTTCTGATCCGTAGTCAGACGCTCTATCCAATTGAGCTACGGGCGCATTAATTTATTATCATTCTGTAGCTGCTTGGTGCGGCCGAGAAGACTCGAACTTCCACGGGGTTGCCCCCACTAGGCCCTCAACCTAGCGCGTCTGCCATTCCGCCACGACCGCATTCTATCTTGACTACGACTCTTCTTATTATACATAAGCTTCATCAATTTGTCAAGATCAAAATGGTGAGCCATGAAGGACTCGAACCTTCGACCCTCTGATTAAAAGTCAGATGCTCTACCAACTGAGCTAATGGCTCGAAAAATGGCTGGGGTACTAGGATTCGAACCTAGGCATGACGGAATCAAAATCCGTTGCCTTACCGCTTGGCTATACCCCAACGAATGGCGGTCCCGACCGGGATCGAACCGGCGATCTCCTGCGTGACAGGCAGGCATGTTAACCGCTACACCACGGGACCATAATATTTTCTGTTCTTAATCTGTAATAAAAAAGTGGTGACCCGTACGGGATTCGAACCCGTGTTACCGCCGTGAAAGGGCGGTGTCTTAACCACTTGACCAACGGGCCATGGCTCCGAAGGTAGGACTCGAACCTACGACCAACCGGTTAACAGCCGGTTGCTCTACCACTGAGCTACTTCGGAATGTCATTTTCTGTCGTGCATCACGCTGTCGACTTTTATTATTATAGACAGGTCAACTAGAAACGTCAACACTTTTTTGCCGCTTTTTTATATTTTTCATAAAATCTAATTTAAAACATTGTTATACCAATGTTTTGAACGAACTAGAATACGGTTGTCCCTCTCAAATAGAATACTTTTCACTGTACTTCTTCTATTACTTCACTTTTCTTATATGTAAGTTTACCCTTACATTTACCACAGCAATATTTACTTATATCCATCTTTCGTTTCCGTTTATATGATTGGTGACATTCCTCACAAATATACGTATGAATTATCTGTTTACGCTTCTTTTTTTCCGTTTCTATAGTAGAGCAAAATCTTGGAGCACCAACTTTCTTCAAAAGCTGGCGGAAATCGTAGTCACGATGCTTATAACCTAACCCTCTTATATGCAGATGATAATGGCATAGTTCATGTAATATAATACCTCGCAATTCCTCTTCTCCAAAATGATCATATAACTTTCTATTTAGTTCAATGTTATGAGAACGCAAAAGGTAACGTCCACCCGTTGTTTTCAATCGTTTATTAAAATAGGCCTTATGCAAGAAAGGCCACCCGAACTTTGCGAGTGATAACTCTTCTACTAAACGTTGCACTTGTTCGTCTGTCATATTCTTTCTCCCTCCATAGAAAAAGTGCACGGTTTAAAACCGCACACTTAGTATTTTACTCATTTTGCGATGCAGGTGTTAGCATTGTAAGGGAAATACGTCCTTTTTTTGCGTCCACTTCTTCTACCCATACTGTGACGATATCTCCAAGCGATACAACATCAAGCGGATGTTTAACTCTACGGTTTGCCAACTTTGAAATATGAACAAGGCCGTCTTGTTTTACTCCAATATCAACAAATGCACCAAAGTCTACTACATTTCTAACTGTACCTTGAAGTTCCATGCCTCGTTGTAAATCCTCCATTTGCAAAACATCCGTTTTTAATAATGGCTGCGGGAATTCATCCCGAGGATCTCGCGCCGGCTTCATCAATGTATCAACAATATCCCGAACTGTTACTTCCCCGACTCCTAACTGGCTGCTTAAGCTTTCGATTGACAAGGCAGCAAGTGCCTCCTCTACTTCCGGTGTCCCAACATCCTTCTTTTTCACACCAGCTAATTCAAGAACCTGCTCAGCCAGTTTATAGCTTTCAGGGTGAATGCCTGTTGAATCAAGTGGGTTTTTTGCTCCGGGAATCCGTAAAAAGCCTACTGCCTGCTCGTATGTTTTGGCGCCAAGTCGTGGAATTTTCTTTAATTGGGCACGAGAAGCGAACTTCCCTTCCTCCGCTCTTGCTTTCACAATATTTTCTGCTACTGCTTTAGATAAACCCGAAACATATTGAAGTAACGAAGCGGAAGCTGTATTGACATCTACTCCTACTTGGTTTACGGCAGTTTCTACGATAAAAGTCAGCGATTCAGCCAGCTGTTTTTGAGAAACGTCGTGTTGGTACTGGCCAACGCCGACTGCTTTTGGATCAATTTTCACCAGCTCAGATAACGGATCTTGTAAACGCCTTGCAATAGAAACTGCACTTCTCTGCTCAACCTGTAAGTCAGGAAATTCTGCTCTTGCTACTTCAGAGGCAGAATAAACGGAGGCACCTGCTTCATTTACAATTACGTAAGCTGCCTTGTTGTCCGTGTCTTTTAATGTATCAGCAATGAATTGTTCTGTTTCCCTGGAAGCTGTACCATTTCCAATCGCAATAATACTAATTGGGTATTTTTCCAGCAATGTCTGAACCGTTTTCTTAGCCTTATCCGTTTCCCGCTGCGGTTTATGAGGATAAATGGCCATTACCTCCAGCATTTTTCCTGTTTCATCAACTACAGCCAGCTTACATCCTGTGCGGTAGGCTGGGTCAACCCCGAGTACCATCTTTCCACGGATTGGCGGCTGCAGCAGGAGGTTGCGCAAATTCTCTGAGAAAATATGGATCGCCTGGGCTTCTGCTTTTTCACTAAGTTCCGATCGAATCTCTCTTTCAATCGATGGCTCAATCAATCTTTTATAGCTATCACTAATTGCCTCTTTTACTTGTTCCACCGCTTCGCCAGTAAAATTTCGAGGAATCCACTTATTTTCCATTATTTGAACAGCTCGCTCTACCGGCATTGAAATACCTACTCGGAGAACTTCCTCTTTCTCACCGCGATTCATCGCTAATATACGGTGCGGCACAATACGATTTACCGGTTCTTCATATTCATAGTACATTTCGAATACTTGCTTTTCGTCTTTCTCCGCATTTTTCAAAACTGATACTACCTTGCCATTACGGCGGGCCAGCTGTCGTAATTGTTCTCTAACTCCTGCATCATCAGCAAAACGTTCAGCTAATATATCTCTCGCCCCAGCCAGCACATCTTCAATTGCCCCTATTCCCTTTTCTTCATCTAAATAGGAAGATGCTGTCTCCACCAAGCTGCCTTTCGGAAACCTCATTAATTTGTCAGCTAAAGGCTCCAACCCGCGTTCTTTTGCAATGGTCGCCTTCGTACGGCGTTTCTGCTTGTAAGGACGGTATAGATCTTCCACTCTTTGCAAAACAGTTGCCGCCTTGATGGATGCTGCCAGCTCTTCTGTTAACTTACCTTGCTCTTCAATTAGTCGCAGCACTTCATCTTTACGTTGTTCAACTTGTTGTATGTAATGGTAACGGTCTTCTATTTCCTTGATTTGCACTTCATCAAGCGAACCTGTCGCCTCTTTTCGATAACGTGCAATAAATGGCACTGTATTGCCTTCTTCCAGGAGCTTGATCACCGCTTCTGCCTGATGGGTCTTTACTTTTGATTCCGTTGCAATCATCCGTAGTATATCTTTTTGTTCCATCACTCCACTACCTTTCCTTTAACATGACTCCATTTTATCATTAACATAAAAAAAGCGCATTCGTACCTATTCAGTTGCAGCAGGTACTGCAGGTAGTCGTCTAGCTTATTTGATAAATGGAAAGAAGCGTGATTTTAAAGAAACATTTAAATATTTCCATAACAATAAAAGAGCCTACTATTTTAAATAGTAGACTCCTAGATTTATAACGTTACACTGCCGCTAGCGGCAATAGCTTCTTGTAGTTTCTTAATTGCTTTTCGTTGGATGCGGGATACATGCATTTGGGAGATGCCAAGCCGTTCGCCAGCTTCTTTTTGACTAAGTTGTTCTAAATAAGTCAGCTGGATAATTTGCTTTTCACGGTCATTTAAGATACCCATGGCATCCGCTACAATCATTCGACGGTTGGTCATTTCGAATCCTTCGTCTTCCTTACCGACTACATCAAACAGTGTTACTGTGCTTCCGTCTGAATCAGATTCGATAGAATGATCCATTGATAATGCTTGATAACTGCGTCCCATCTCCATTGCTTCCAGTACATCTTCGTCCTGTACTTCTAAATAGTTGGCAATTTCACTAATAGACGGGGAGCGCTGTAACTCAGTCGTTAACGCTTCCACCGCCGCTTTAATACGAGGACCCAGTTCTTTAATACGGCGTGGTACATGGACATCCCACGTCTTGTCCCGTAAAAAACGTTTTATTTCCCCAACAATGGTTGGTACAGCAAAAGCCTCAAAACTTCTACCGAATGACGGATCGAAACGTCGAATCGCTCCCAACAAACCGAGCATCCCTACTTGAACAATATCGTCGTAATAAGATTTCCCATGTGAATATTTACGCGCAATCGATTCTACTAATTGCTGATAATGCAGCACTAATTTCGTTTGCGCGTCCTCATCTTGGGATTGCTGATATTTTTCTATCCACATCAGCACCTCTTCTTTAGACGAGTTTTTAGGTAGTGATTCTTTCGACATTTTCTTCCACCTGCTCTCTCGTGACATATTTTGTCATGAAAACAGTGACGCCGCCTTCGTTATTTAATTTCACCTCGTCCATTAAAGTATCCATTAAATACAGCCCTAAGCCACCTTCTCGTAACATTGCTACATTTTCATCTTCTTTATATGGACCAATCTTTGTTTTGATTTCCTCGAAATTAAAGCTATTTCCATAGTCCGCTACCATGATTTCAATTTTATTTTCAAATAAAGCACATCCCATTACAACTTCGCCCTCTTCGCCCTCATAGGCATGGTGGACAACGTTTGTGACAGCTTCCCCTGTAGCGATCTTTAAGTCTTCAATTTCATCATACGTAAATCCTAAACGGGTTGCTAAGCCAGAAACAGCAAGCCGAATCACACTAACATATTGCGGTTTGGCAGGCACACGAATTTCCACATAATCAAATGCTCTCATTACTGATTTCCACCTTTTTATCCGTTTCGATGTTCATTAATTCACTTAGACCTGTGATTTCAAAAAGGCGAACGAGACGGTCTGTCAAACCAACCAGCTTAAATTCCCCTTTTTCTCTCACTACCTTTTTATAAAAAGCAACAAAAATCCCTAAACCTGTACTATCCATATAACTTACTTTCGATAAATCTAACTCAATAATCAAACCTTCATTAATGCGAATTGAGTCCAGCTCTTCACGCAAAATTGGAGCTGTGAAAGTATCAATTTCACCCTCTACAAACCCTCGCATTATATTTCCATCTTCCCGAAATTGTACATTAACATTCATACCGGACACCTCCAATTAGACTATATTACAATTCCCTTGCTAAAAAATTTTAAACCTCATTTTTATTATTTTTTAAAAATCACGACGGTAAAGTCGTCCTCCAGGCCAAAATCTTGAAGCTTCTGTAGTTCTTTATATAGCATTTCACACATTTGCTGTGCATTCAAGTCAATAAACTTTAAAAGAAGATTTTCTATGATTTCCCGCGTATCTAAATCTGCCTGTTTTCTAAATTCTGTCACTCCATCCGTCATCATCACGATAAAATCACCCTCATTCAGAGTAATATTGAACTGCGGATATTTGACTTCCGGCATGACGCCTAGTAAAAGACCTTTTGATTCCAAATCATAAAATCTTTTTTCTGAAGCTTTATAATAAAGTGCTGGTTCATGGCCGGCCGAACCATAGGTAAAGCTTCCATTTTCCACATCTAACCTTCCGAAAAACATGGAGACGAACATACTATCATCTACACTTCTTTCAATAATACGGTTTAAGACTTGGAGAACATACGATGGATTCCCATTTGCATACTCAAGTGTATCTAGGCCATATTTCACCATAGACATACAAAGTGCGGCTGGTACTCCTTTACCGACCACGTCCGTCACAGCGACGCTTACATACTGTTCATCTTCATTAAGAAAATGAACGTAATCCCCGTTCATTTTACGAATAGGAACCGATACCATCCCAATATCGATGGAGGAAGCTTTTGGCACAGTTGTTCGCAAAAGCATATTTTGAATTTTCATTGCCACATTCATTTCAATGCGCAGCTCTTCTTGTTGTTCCAGAAGGCTTTGGTGCTCTCGAAGTGTAAGCCCAAAGTGGACCATGATTTCTATAAGAAAATCATATCCATGTGAAACAGCTGCCGGTAAGTCTGGGTAAATCTCCTCCATTGATGCTTTGTGGATACTAATTACTTCTTCTGGCGTCACATTTTTTTGAATGAGCTGTCGGATAAAGTTTTGTCCGATATATAAATTACGTTCTGTCTGACTTTCTATATAATCCGCTAGAATCCTTTTGTACTGGGCCTGGAGCTCCTTCACTCTTTATCACATCCTGTCACAACCATTTTTCAATTTTTACTATGGTGCCCTTACCCATTAAAGATTGAATCTCAATATGGTCCATCAGGCGTCTCACCCCCGGCAGGCCTGCACCAAGACTTCCCGAAGTAGAGTATCCATCTTCAATCACCTTACGGACATCATCTATCCCAGGCCCTTTATCAGTAGCTGTAATAGAAATTCCTTTTTTCCCTTCCTCTTCTATTTGCGCAATGACGATTTCACCGGCCCGAGCATATAAATAAATATTCCTCGCCAATTCACTGATTGCTGTTGTAATCCGGGCTTGATCAACCGTACCAAAACCAATCTCCTTCGCTATGTTGCGACCAATTTGCCGTGCAGCCACAATATCCCATTCTGTTATAATATCAATTGTAGATTTTTCATTCATCTCCGAGCCCCCAATTCCATCGGGAGATCCCCGCACAAATTATTTTAATACAACCTTATCACTACCTGCCATTTTATAGCTTCCCTAGATGACTAAGATGATTTGGTAGGAACTCCTTTTCAAATTTATCTATTTTGTCTTTAAGAAATTATATTCTTTTTTATTTGTTATCCTTCACAGCAAGTTCTGCTCTTTTTGTTCAACCTTTCAAAAAGCAAATTACCGGGATAATGGTTTCCCTTTCTTACCTTTAAATTAACCTATATGCCAAATATAAACAAGATTCTATTCTTCCCAAAAGAGCAGAATAAAAAAGAAAAGCATCGACACAAGATTCTGTCTCGATGCTTTTCATTTTATGTATTTAAAATTTAACTAGCCCTAAGCTAATCGCTAATGCGACGTCAACTTTTTCCATCAGTGCATCATCTAGCTGTGTAATCCGGTCTGTCAACCGTGATTTATCAATAGTACGCAATTGCTCAAGCAAAATTACCGAATCGCGTTCGAAACCATACTTCTTTGCATCAATTTCTACATGAGTAGGTAATTTTGCTTTTTGAATTTGCGCAGTAATTGCAGCGATGATTACCGTCGGGCTAAATCGATTACCGATATCGTTTTGGATAATTAAGACAGGTCTTGTACCACCTTGCTCAGAACCGACCACAGGTGAAAGATCTGCGAAAAAAACGTCCCCACGTTTTACAATCAACTTGTCATCCCCCGCTAACGAGACGCTCCACCATATGCTCCGCTTCATATTCTGCATGTAGGCATTCACTACAAATAGTCAGATTTATGTGCGACATTTCCACATAGCCTTTCATTAAAGCTTCCCGTATTTGATTTGGTTGCTTATGCTTTGAAAACCTTTCAGTCGACATGTACGTGACCTCATTTTCGCCAAAATAACTAAGTTCAAACGTTTGGTTGAACTGAATAATAAAATCATTTGGTTGCTTCACAATTACGTCCTGCATTTCTAATTTTTTCGCGTACACAAAAAGCACCTCCACCAAAAACCATACGTGCACTTCTCAATTACAAGTTTATTTTAACACCGATAACCCGGCATGAAAAGACAAGAATATAAAAACTTTGACAATTCTTGTATTTAACTTATGGCTTTTAGGGAATACTATATGTTTATTCATTATTGTATGTTCTTGGAACGCGAGAAGTAATAATGCATGGTACTTCATAATTAATCGTGTCGCATTTTGTCGCCCATTCATCGATTGAAATAAAATCGTTTCCTTGTGCACCCAGCAATGTTACTAGTTCACCAATATTATATGCACGAGGCAATAAAATCATACATTGATCCATGCAAATTCTGCCGACAATCGGGCAACGCTCTCCTGCTATAAGGACTGTCTGGCCACCAAGTTTCCGGATCATCCCGTCTGCGTATCCAATCGGCAAAGTTCCAATGTAGCAATCTTCCTTTGCTGTAAAGGAAGCTCCATAGCCGACCGATTGACCTGCCTTCAATTTTTTCACATGAACAACTTCCGTCTGCAAAGAAAATGCCTGCCTGATTGGGAATGGTAGTATATTGGCTACATAGCCAGAGGGCGCTAATCCGTATAAGGAAATACCATATCGGACAGCATCAAACTGAAGTGCGGCATCTTTTGCTAATGCCGTAGCTGTATTAGCTGCATGAACAAGCCTTGGTTTATTTGGCAGTGCATTTAACAGTTCTTTAAATAAAGAAACTTGATTATCAAAATACTCCGCATCTTCCTCATCAGCCGTGGCAAAGTGAGTGAAAATGCCATCCACCACAAAATTCTCTGTCGTCTGAATTTCTTTGTATAGGTCAAGCAACTGCTCTCTGGATGTTACGCCGATTCTTCCCATGCCTGAATCGATCTTTATATGTAATAGCAGCGGCTTTGAAAGCCCTTGTACTAATTTTGCCTGTTTGACCCATTCGGGTGAAAATACCGTTAACATAATTTGATGATCGCTTGCATATTGCACAAATGATACTGGTGCAGCACCTAAAACTAAAAGTTCGACATCAGGGAAGTGCTGCCGCATTCGTACAGCCTCATCAGGTGTTGCAACTGCTAAAATACTTGCTCCAGCCTGTAATGCTGCCCTTGCCACCGCTACATCCCCATGCCCATATGCATTCGCCTTTACAACGGCTATTATCTGCACACCTTCCTGCAGGTAGCTATGCAAATTGTGCACATTGTCGCGAATTGCCTGTAAATCAATAATCGCCTTTGTCGGACGGTACTGTTGTGTATGTTCCATTGTCTGTTATACCCTCTTCTATAATTTATAAACTCGATGATTGTTGTACGTGTAAAGCCGCCCAACAAAGCTTGGCCCTTCCTCTATTTCACACCTCCGGCAGTCATAGAGGACGCCACTTCCATCATTTCTTCACGTGTCAATTTTGTAGAGGCAAGGAAAAATGAAACTCCATCCTTTTCCCAACTAATTGATGTATCTGTAATTGCTCCAATCGTAAAGCCTAAATCAGCTAAATCCCCCGGCGCAAATACAGGCAGTACTGAATTACCAGTTGTGGCAGGCTGCTGCATAAGCGTGAAGGCCTTGTCTCCTTCATATGTCAGAATGACACGCTCTGCTCCCGCTTCCTCCACTGCTTTCTCATCAACAAATTTTGTGTTATCCCATTCTACAGTCGGATATTGAGTACGAAACTCTTTCTCTTCAATATCAGCAGCTGCTACTTCATTTTCCTCATTTTCCGAGAATTTTTCAACTGCGTATTCCTCTTTTTTATGTGCCACTGACAAATCGATATCTTTAAACTTAATGACGATTTTCTCTTCTTGTGTTTCATCCATAATTGTAACCGTTTTTGGAAGCATTGAATCCTTGTCAACTACAATTTTCTGCAGCGGAAGTCCGGTTTTATCTGCATTACGAGTCGCCGTTTCAAATACATAAGACCCGTCCTCTTCCTTCATTACAGCTTTTTTATCCTGTACGAGGTCTTCTGCTAATGCTCCAATTAAGTATGCTTGGCTATTTTGTTTCGGCCACTCACTTTGGAATTTATATGTTTTTCTGAGTGCTGGTGTCACTACAAATACACCTTCTTCATTGCGCACAATCATCTGCGTTACATTATCATTTTGCTCTGTCACAGTCACACGATAGAAATCAGGCTTTGTATGCCACACATTCACATCGTATGTACGAGGTTCTCCTCCAGTTTTCATCTCCATCGTAGCTGTTAGCTCGTACCCTTTTCCGTCACCCCACTGCTCATCTAGCTTTTTCACAACCTTCTCCTGCGATGCACTTCCACAAGCTGTTAACAATAACCCCAGCATCACCAGCAGACCGAATAATCGAAATCGCACTGCTCCACCCTTTCTCCTTGTTCCTTACCGTAAGTGTATGGCGCGTTTCGGCAATTTATGTCCTATTTCATCAGGACAACTTGTGCAGCCGCTACTTGTCTTGTATGAGTGATGCTAATAAAGCCATTTACCGCCTCATTTTCGAAGTAGAGAACCGGCTTTCCGGATTCATCTTTTAAGACTTCTATCTGGTGCAGCTCGCAGCCTTTTCCAATCCCAGTACCTACCGCCTTCGAATATGCCTCCTTTGCTGCAAATCTCCCTGCCAAAAATTCAATTTGCCGGGATGCGGAAAGGGTATCGAAAATGGCAAGCTCTCTATCTGTTAAAATGCGTTCCGCAAATTTCCGTGAACGGTTATACGCCATTTCAATTCTATCTAATTCAACTAAGTCTAATCCAATTCCTAAAATCATGTAGGGCCTCTTCCTTTCATTCTATTGATCAATGAATGTATAATACGGGTAAATCGAGGTGGAATTATGTTTATTCGCAATGAAAATTTTAAACAGTATATCAATGCTTATCCTATTGTAGCTGCGCTTATTACGATTAACCTTGCCATTTTCATTATGACATTAATCCCAAATCTAGGGGAAGAAATCTTCTATTTCGGAGTAAGCGTTAATGGATTGATTGCACAAGGAGAATGGTGGCGCATCATCACAGCAATGTTCCTGCATGGCGGTTGGATGCATATTTTATTTAACATGTTCTCACTGTTTTTGTTTGGACCTGAGCTCGAGCAAATTGCCGGAAAGATACGTTTCTCGGCTATCTACTTCTTATCGGGCATCGGAGGGGGTCTTGCAACCCTTGCAACTCAGGATGCCGTCTATGCAAGTGTCGGGGCAAGTGGTGCTATCTTTGGAATCTTCGGCGCATTCGGAGCAATCTTAGTCCGTTACCGTAACTCTTTACCACAGCTTCGTCAAATTATCCTCCCTATTATCGTTATCAGTGTCGTCATGACATTCTTGCAGGCCCGTGTGAATGTCACAAGTCATATAGGCGGACTCGCTACGGGGTTTGTCATCGGCTTATTCTTCTTTAAACCTAAGCCTACCGCCACTTGGAGAGGACGGTAAACAAAAAACTTCCGCGGAGTTATTCCGCGGAAGTTTTTTTATGTTCAAACCAATCCATCATATCTTCAATGTCTGCCTGTTCCATATGATAAGCTCTAGCCTCTGCTCCTGTCATCCCCGACATGACGACTATACGCCCGGTAGCCAGCTGTCTGCGTTTTTGGAAATAACTTTGCCGTTGCTCCGCTACCTGAATACGCCGCTTTTCCACCAAAAATGTAATGCGGCTAATATGCCGGTAAACGATCGTCAATTGGGAATCAAACAAGAAAAAACGTGCTGTTTTATGCTGCCATATACCAAGCAGGATAATAGGAACGACAAGTAAAGCGGTAAGTAAACCGTACGGGAAAAAGAAATAGGTCGGTACCGCAATCAGTGGAAGCAACCATAAAAAGTCGATACGATAAAAATAAGATCGAGCCCGCTTAGGAGGCTTAATCATGTCCACGTCTTCCATATTCAACTGGAACTGCGGGAAAAGCACGGAAAGCCTTACCATTGCCTCCTTCTTTGAAATTAGAGGGAATAAGGTAATCTTTTTGTCTTCAGCCGATGTGAAACCTCCCCCTGCACTCTCCACTTGGACAGTTGCCAAGCCAAAAGGCTGCCGCAGAGGATTCTCTACTATTTTGATGGCCTGTATACGATTAAGCGGAATTGTAATACGCTTTTTCTCCAAAAGTCCCCGTGTAATGATTAACCGGTCGTTTTCCTCCGTTACGGTAAAATCATAATAATTTAGCAATGTAATAGCGACAGAAATAATCCAGGCACCTAATAAAGCAAAGAAAATGAGGGATGCAACAAGTGCTATACCATATTGAATCAAATGAGTGAATTCATCATAAATCCAATCAAATGGGATATATTCAGCAAACTGTGACAACGCAGCGAATACCCCGAAAATCACAACCCCAATCCCGCTGGAAGTTGTCGCTAAAACAATGAGGTCTTTTGGAGACATTTTATGAATGATATGCCCAGCTGGCAGTTGAACTTTATGTTCCTCTACCGGCTGCTGTCCAAGTTTTGCTTGATTCATTTCCTGTTCAATTTGATCAGCAGCAATTCGGGTAATGGCTGTTAACTCTGCTTCCGGCTTTCCCGTCTTACTTCCAGCTGTTTCTACCTGAACCTGAACAAGCCCAAAAATACGATGAAAAATCCCTTCCCTGTAGTTCAAGCTTTGAATTCGTTCAAAAGGAATATAGCGTTTTTTCTTCACAAACAGGCCATATTCCACCCGCAGCTCGCTATCCTCAAACCAATAACGGAACGTCCACCACTTTAAAATACCGCCTACAAATGTAAATCCCACTACCACAAGCAATATAAGTAACGGTATCATTTGGCTGAAAAAGTTTTCATCTCGAAAATCAACCGTAAAATTAAATCCATTCGCTACAACGATGATAATAATAGGAACTGCCATGTCCTTTATTGCTTTTACTAAATTGATCAGTGCCGATATAGGATGCAGTTTATATTTAGACATCTTCCTCAGCCACCCTTGCTAATTCTGAAATACGTGCACGGAGACGGTCTGCTTCATCTGTTTCAAGAAACGGAATTGTATGTGTCGTTGCAGCAGAGGAAATAGAAATGTTTGAAAGTCCGTATCGCTTTAAAATCGGGCCTTGTTCTGTGTCGACGTGCTGCACACGGACCATAGGTATTAACGTACGTGTCACGACAAATAGACCACTTTGAATTTCAATTTCCTGCTCCCGTACTTCATAGCGCCAAATCCGGTAGCGTATATTCGGAAACATCCATATAAGGAGGACAAACGCTATCACCACAACTCCCCAGGCAATCAGATGAAGATAGAACGGCCCTTCAAAATAATAAGTTAAAAAGGACGTTACTCCAGCTGCTACAGCTAAAAAGAAAGTTTGTAATATCCCATAAATACGCCATACCGTTATTCCTTTTTGAGGAATTTTATGTTTCGGTTGTTCTCTCATTTCGCCACCTCTTCTCTATCTTATTGTATACGAGTCAAGATGGGAAATGTTTCACTTTTTAGATTCTGCTTACAAGTATTTCCTAGAGGATACAACTTCGATCCCTAAAATGATTTTTATCGTACTTTCTCAGGACCGGCATACCGGTATTTTACTATTCCTCCCAAAACAAAAAGCCGCCCTTTACAGGACGGCTTTACTATCAGTATTTTATTTTTCGTCACGACGGCGAGGGCGGCGGTCACGGTCATTACGTTCGTTACGACGGCGATCTCCTCCGCCACTACGGCCACGGTCTCCTCCACGGTCACGGCGATCACGGCCTCCACGACCACGGTCTCCTCCGCCGCTGCGGCTGCGGTCTCCTCCACGGCCACGGCCTCCGCCTTGTGAGCGTTCACGGCGCATTGGCAATGGACGTTCTTCTGTAATCGTTACAGGCGTTGCATCTGGCTCTTTTGTCATCGATTTAAGCGCTGCCGCTACTAAGTCGATTGCCTCGTTGTTTTCTAACAACTGAGCAGCCATATCACGATAGCTTCCTAAATCATTGTTTTGCACAAGCTCCACTAAAGTTTGCATCGCTACTTCTTGCTGTCCTGCAAGCGCTTCTTCTGTGCTTGGCGGACGAAGTGGTGTCATACGTTTTTTCGTTGTTTCTTCTACGATGCGCAGATAACCCATTTCCCGTGGCGTTACGAACGTCACAGCGATACCTGATTTACCGGCACGCCCTGTACGTCCGATACGGTGAACGTAGGATTCTGGATCTTGAGGAATATCAAAGTTATAAACGTGTGATACACCCGAAATATCAAGACCACGTGCTGCTACATCAGTTGCAATCAAAATGTCGATTTTGTTCTCTTTGAACTGGCGAAGCACTGAAATACGTTTTGCTTGGCTTAAATCTCCGTGGATGCCTTCCGCAAGATAGCCACGTAATGTTAAGGCTTGTGATAATTCATCAACACGACGTTTCGTACGTCCAAAGATGATAGCAAGCTCCGGTTTTTGTACATCTAACAAACGAGTCAGCACGTCAAATTTTTCACGATCTTGGGCCTTTACAAAGAACTGCTCGATATTTTCCATCGTTAATTCTTTCGCCTTAATTTTTACGATTTCCGGATCACGCATGAATGTCTCTGCAATTTTGCGGATTGCTGGAGGCATTGTCGCAGAGAACAATAATGTTTGACGTTCAGACGGCACATTTTCTAAAATCGCGTTAATATCATCGATAAAGCCCATGTTCAACATTTCATCTGCTTCGTCCAATACTAATGTTTGGACTCCTTCCAGCTTCAATGTACGACGGTTAATATGGTCAATAATACGTCCTGGTGTACCTACAATGATTTGCGGTCTATTTTTAAGCGCACGGATTTGACGCCCAATTTCCTGGCCTCCATACACCGATAATAATTTCACGCGTTTATCATAGCCAATTTTATATAGCTCTTCAGAAACTTGAATCGCCAGCTCACGAGTCGGCGCAATAACTAAAGCTTGAATATTTGGATTTTTAGGGTCAATTTTTTCAATTAGGGGAATACCAAAAGCGGCAGTTTTTCCAGTACCAGTTTGCGCTTGACCTAGTACATCTCGGCCTGCCATCGCAAATGTAATTGTACCTTCTTGGATAGGTGTTGCTTCTTCAAATCCCATACGTTTCACTGAACGTAATGTAGATTCGCTAATGTTTAATTCTGAAAAATTTGTCAAACTCTTCAATCTCCTTTTTTCCTTTAAGTTGACAAATGGTTACATTTTCAGATGAAGTATGTCGGCAAAATCGAGCCTTTATGTGGAACGTTTCCGTTACTTAAAAAATTCTCTCCGCTTGCTGCAGAGCTCTCTTATATGAAAAGGAAAGCCCGGTCTTTGCCGAGCGGTTCAATTCTATAGTTCAAGCGTTTCGTTCCTGATAAGGATAGTAAAAATAGAATGAAACCGTTAAATTCAAAAAAAAGTACTCTTCAACAATAATCATGAAGAGTCTTCGCACAAAATGTATCCATTGCTTTTCATAGTCTAACATGCCATTCTACTCGTTGCAACGATTATGCTCGAATCATAATAATCTGACTTTTACTCTTCTGTTAAAAATGTAACTGCTTTTAGAAACCATTCATCACAATCTTCGCTATAACATATATGATGCTTCCCGCACTCTGAAATATACAACTGTTTTTGCGTAGCAGGAATTTGATCATAAAGATATTGAGCTGTAGCCACTGGTACAATTCCATCAAGCGCCCCTTGTGCAATAAACACCGGGCAAGTAATATGTCCGATATACGGTTCCGTTTTCCGGACAATTTTCATGAATTGCACGGTTGCAGAAGGAGGTACATTACGTAATTTATGCTGATAGCGCTGAAAGAGCTCGTTTTCACGAAGTTTACGATGAAATGCGTCATCTGCCATCAAGCGAATGTCCTTTGCAAGCTGCAGCGGACTTACATATTTCGCCGCCGCACTTAAAAGGAGCAGTTTTTTCACGGGGTAGCGTTTTGCCAAATACATAGCAATAACTCCTCCCATTGAAAAGCCTGTGATGATTACCTCATCCACCTTTTTCGCAAGACTTCGGTAAGCCAGCTCTGCATCCATTAACCAATGTTCTGCTTTATAACCTTTCATGTCAAGAGATTCCGCATCACCATGTCCCGAAAAAGTAGGCGTTTCCACAATCCAGCCTGTATGTTTTTTCACACAATCCACAAAAGGCTGCACCTCATATGGTCCGCCAGAAAAACCATGTAAAACTAATATGCCCACCGTCATTTCCTACACCTCACCTATCACAAAACATAGCTTGGCCACCTCGCACCTTTAGTAACCATTTCTTACGTTCCTTGCTTTCTGTAAAAAAGGAATGCCTAGCGAAACAAAATTACCGGAAAACCTCTTTTATGCATGCTGACTATCTACTCACCTTGTGTTTTGAGGCGGCTGCATCAACCTATTAAAACTTTAGGCACAAAAGGGGCGTCTCAAAATTACTTTTCAGACGCCCCTCAAACAGTTTATTTAAAAGCATTTACAATTGTTTCGAGTTTCATCCCACGAGAGCCTTTTAACAAAATAAGCGTTTCCTCGTTTGCATCTCGGCGAATTGCATCAATAACCGGTTCATAGTCTGTTTCTGTATAAACAAGACGTGACCCGTCAAATACGGGCTGCAATCGCTCATACAACCATTTCATGCGTGGGCCATAGAGACAAACCCGCTCTACAGAATCATCAATTTCTTCAGCCATTTGTTCGTGGAAATCCTTTTCATCGGGGCCAAGCTCCAGCATATCGCCGAGTACCAGCCACTTTTTTGATCTCATCGTTGTGGATTTAACAAATTGGATAGCTGCGCGCATTGAAGTTGGGGCGGCATTATATGCATCATTAATAAACAACGGGCCGTCTTCTACCGGTACAAGCTGCATGCGCATATCCGTTAAGGCAACCTGCTTTAAGGAAGTGCGAATTTGGTCATCTGTTAAGCCTAGTGCTTTGCCCACAAGCATCGCACTTAGTGTATTTTTTACCTGATGTTCGCCTAGCACTGAAATATCGAATGTTCCCTCAATAAGTCCGTTTACAGTAAAGCGGCTCCCTATTTCCGTTGTTTCAATCTGTGAAGCAGCGAGGGTATTTTCTTTTCCGAAACCAAAAGACATTGTTTCTGTATACGGATCTTCTGCTACCAGCTTACGAAGGAGCGGTTCATCACCATCATAAAACAAGTATCCCTCTTCTAGAAGGCCATTTGTAATCTCATATTTCGCTTGAGCAATACCTTCACGAGAACCAAGTTCCTGCATATGCGCCTCACCGATATTCGTGATAATGGCTAGGTGTGGGCGAGCAATACGTGTCAATAATTCGATTTCTCCAAACCCGCTCATTCCCATTTCCAGTACCGAAATCTCCGTATCTTCATCAAGCTGCAAAATCGTAATTGGCAATCCCAACTGATTATTAAAATTGCCGATCGTCTTCTGTACCTTGAAATATGGCGATAGGGTGCCTGCTAAAATGTCCTTTGTAGAAGTTTTTCCATTTGATCCTGTAATTCCTATAAAAGTCGCCTTATGTTCGCTTCGATAAGCAATCGCCATCTGTTGGAGAGCAGCTTCCGCATCCTCTACAAAGATAAGCGGGCGGCCTTGAGGAGGATTGGGTTCATCCTTTAGCCACAGTGAAGCCGCAGCGCCCTTCTCGAATGCCTGCTCAACAAACCGATGTCCATTCACTGCTTCTCCTCTGAAAGGTACAAACAGATCTCCCGGTTTAATTGTACGTGTATCAATCGAGATACCTGTCACGACTGTATCTTCATTACTTTGTTGGCGGATTTTCAACCATGCTGCAAGTTGTGCTAATGTTTTTTTCATCTTGTCATCAGTCCTTGTTGTATTGGAGCTTTTGTTTTTCCGCATAACGCTCTAAAGCCAATTCGATTAATTGGTCAATCAGTTCCGGGTAACTCACGCCCGTATGCTGCCATAAAAGTGGATACATACTAAATGGCGTAAAGCCCGGCATCGTATTAACTTCATTGATTACTACTTGATCATCCGCTGTGACGAAGAAATCAGCTCTTACGATACCTGAACAGTCAAGCATCTTAAATGCAGCCTTCGCCATCTCACTCATCTTATCCATCACCGCATCCGGAATTTCAGCGGGAATAATTAATGCAGTAGAGCCATCCTTATATTTAGAATCATAATCATAAAACTCAGTCACAGGTTTAATTTCACCAGGAACCGATGTCTTCGGTTCATCATTTCCAAGCACACCCATTTCAATTTCCCGACCTGCGATTCCCTGCTCCACGACAATCTTGCGGTCGTATTGAAGGGCCAAATTGATGGCGGCAATAATTTCATCTCGAGTTACCGCTTTACTAATACCTACACTAGAGCCGAGATTTGCAGGTTTAATGAACAATGGAGCCTGGAGCTTTTCACATCTTTCTAAAATCTCCTCCTGATTCTTTTCCCATTCACCGCGGATAAAATAAGTATAAGGTGTCTGTGCAAGACCAGCCATTTCAAACAGCTGTTTCATAATCACCTTATCCATTCCTGCTGAAGATGCCAGCACGCCGTTCCCAACATACGGTACGTTCATTACTTCTAGCAATCCTTGTACCGTGCCATCTTCACCGTTCGTGCCATGCAGAAGCGGGAAAATGACATCGAATTGTTTCTCGCTATGTGCATTGATGAAATTTATTATATTATTCGGTGCTTTATTTGAATCAAATTGTAATTGGTCAATCGTCTCAACGGGCGCTGTTAATTGAGGTCCTATTAGCCATTCGCCATCCAATGTAATAAAAATCGGATGCACTTCATATTCTTCAAAATTTAAAGCTTGCGTCACCGCCTTAGCAGTCGAAAGCGATACTTCATGCTCCGCAGACTTTCCCCCGTATAATAAACCAATTCTTTTTTTCATTTTGTTGACCTCCTTAAAATATCCTTAGTTTATCACGAAATAAAATTTCCAATAAACTAATTCCCTTATTTCCTTGAAAAAGGGCTGCCGCGAAAAATTCGAGACAACCCTAGCTGATTTGTATTAGTTCATCATAATTTTGCTTTATTATATCATCTAAGTCGACCCATACTTCATCCGGATAATTATAGTCAGATAGTGTTCTAATCTCAATACCATATTGAGAGGATTTTTCCATACGAAACAGCGAGAGCAGTGCCCCTTCTTTTACAAATTGCCTGCACGCTCGCAAAGTCATGGGATTAATCGCAGGAATGGATTGCTTTGACTTTCGACGCCAGAAGCCGCCAGTCCCCTCTTTTTCATAAATCATTTTGTTAAATAAGTTAGCGACTAATAACTCGCTATCTCCGAGGAAACGAAAATATATTTTCGTCATCTTATCGCTAGGCGAACCATAAAACGCATAACGGTTTTGAAGCTTGCTAAAAAACGGTGAGGCAAGCGGCTCGCGTTTATGGCCAAAGTACAATAGTTCAGCTTGTTCCATCGGTGATAATTGGTTCACACTTTTTTCGCCAGAAAAATCGACCCAGCATAAATCTCCCTTCATATCAGGAAGGTGCTTAATAAAGGGAATCATATCCTCCGCTGAGATAAAATCAAACTGCGTATGCATATTGAAGGAGCCATCCTCGTAGGCGTGTTTTAGCAGCATCAAATTTTTCAGCGGCTCCACAGACGAGAAAAATTGCTTATATGAAAGTCCACTATAGATGACAAACTGATCCACATCATTCATATGTACATATAGATGATGAATAAAGGCATCTGCACTTTTCATTTTCCTTGCCATCCCACGTCCACTCCCTAAACAAATAATATGATTATTATATGACGCTTTAACGTTTTTTGAAACAATTTAAATTTTATATCGTCATATCTTTTGCTTCTATTAGAAACAGGTATTTTCATAAAAAATATGTTAAACTAAATCGTTAGTACAGTTTACGCTAATTCCAGCGCAAAGATCTATAAATAAGGTGGCATGCATGAACAATAATAATCGACAGTTCGCTAAGCGTTTTGACTGGACGCTTGCCCTAATACTTCTTACGTTTCTCGCCGTCAGCCTGCTCGCCATCTCTTCGGCACAGACTTCTGGACAATATGGTATTAATTTCGTACCGTTACAAATCCGCTGGTATGTTATCGGCGCCGTCATAGTAGCATTTGTTATGTATTTTGAACCGGACCAGTATAAGAAAATGGCCTGGCCTCTCTATGGTTTCGGTATATTTTTATTAATAATGCTATTTCTTATTCCTGAAAGCACCGGCCTTACAAAGGAAGTAAACGGCGCAAAAAGCTGGTTTGAAACACCCGTCGGCAGTATCCAGCCCTCGGAATTCATGAAAACCTTCTATATTTTGGCGCTTGCCTATTTAATTAGCAAGCATCATGAGAAATATCAGCTAAAAACAATTAAAACGGATTTCATTTTGCTAGGAAAAATAGCGGTTACTTTATTTGTGCCGCTTGGCTTCATTATGACGCAGCCTGACCTTGGCTCTGCGCTTGTCTTCCTGGCTATTACTGCTGCTCTCGTAATTGTGGCAGGAATCTCCTGGAAAATCATTCTGCCGATATTAGGGGGAACAGTATTCATAGGGGGCTCCCTTTTATGGATGGCTCTCTACATGCAGGATTTCCTGCAAAAGCTCGGATTTAATCCGTACCAATTCGCGCGGATTTATTCCTGGCTTGATCCATACTCTTACTCCTCAAATGAGGGCTATCATTTGATCACTTCATTAAATGCGATTGGTTCCGGAGAAATTTTCGGAAAAGGTATGTTTGGTCGCGAAGTGTATGTAGCGGAAAATCACACTGACTTCATCTTTACCGTGATCGGGGAAGAATGGGGCTTTGTTGGGGCAAGTATGGTAATTTGTCTCTATTTCTTATTAATCTATCACTTAACGAAGACGACGTTACTATTAAAAGATCCCTTCAGCACATATGTATGTGCTGGAATTATTGCGATGATTACGTTCCACGTTTTCGAAAATATTGGAATGACGATTCAACTCCTGCCGATTACCGGTATCCCTCTTCCTTTTTTAAGTTACGGGGGAAGCTCCTTAATGGGTAACGCCCTTGCAATTGGGCTTGTATTTAGTATGCGGTTCCATTATCGCACTTACATGTTTTCTACACATGATGACGAAGATTAGAA
>JAPSKP010000056.1 GCA_031181585.1 Lysinibacillus sp. | reverse complement strand
CATGTATAATAGAAAGCAGTTCGGGAAACCGGACTGTTTTTTTTCGGAGAAGGTTTAGCCCATGTGGAGGAGAATATGAAACGAATAATTAGCTTATGTTTACTGTTGTTAGTGGGCTGCTCCGACGAGGGCTTTGAATCGGTGAGCCAATCGCTGCCAGAAAGCGAACCCGTAGAGCAGGAGACAATGAAAGCCAATGTCAAAGTCTATAGTGTTGGAGGAAGTACGGATGGTACCGTTTTTCTTGCGGATGGGCGTGATAAATGGATTGTAACAGAGGCTGCTGTGTTTCGAGATCATCCTGTAGCATTGATCGAGACGAGTGAGGGGCAGCAGGTAGAGGCGGAGCTGCAGGCATTTGATATAGAAAAAAATATAGCACTTGTACATATGCGTAATAGTGCAAATGTGAAAGCTGCGGAGCAGGAGAATCAACAGGTGCTTGAAGTAATGCTGGAAGCAGATAAGCTGACAGCACGTGAAAGGTATAGGCTGCATGCTGCATTTAAAGATGCCGAAGTACCACAGAAATACGATTTAAAAGTGCTGGAGGAGTACGATAAACCGACTTTCACTTACAATCCGGATGCTATTGAATATTTCATCTATACTTTTAATGAAGTATTTAATCAATATGTTGAAAACGGTGATTTCTCGTTGATAGATCGCTATATTTTATCGGATTTATTAAAGGAGGCGCTGCAAAAAGAAGAAGCGCGGATTGTAATAGAAAATATGAAAGTAACTGAACTCGGACAGTCCGGCTTTGAATGGTATGTAAAAGGGGAGACAAATACATTTTCTGTGACTTATAAAATAAATCGGGTAAACGAAAAGTACTATTTGACATATATGCACATAGATAAATAATTTTATTATGTAAACAAGAAGTAATTAAGGAGGGTTTGGATTGCTGCCAAAAGCAATTGATGCATTACAACAATATTTCGGCTACTCGTCGTTTCGTGAAGGCCAGCAACAGGCAATCGCCTCTGTGCTGGCAGGGGGCGATACGCTTGTCATCATGCCAACAGGAGGAGGGAAATCCCTCTGCTATCAAGTACCAGCACTGACATTGCCGGGGACAACACTCGTCATTTCTCCGCTGATCTCGCTTATGAAAGATCAGGTCGACATGCTCCAGGCAGCAGGAATTAATGCCGCCTTTATTAATAGTTCTTTAAGCTATGAGGAAGCGGAGGATGTCTTGTACCAGGCGAGAATGGGGCAATTAAAATTGCTGTATATTGCACCGGAACGGCTGGAAAACGAGTCGTTCTGCATGACACTTGCCCATTTGCAAGTGCCGCTTATTGCTATTGATGAGGCTCATTGTATTTCTCAATGGGGACATGACTTCAGGCCAAGCTATAGAATTGTCAACCGAATCAAAGATTTATGGGCGGTCCCGCCGACGATTGTTGCATTGACGGCTACTGCTACGCCACATGTAAGAGAGGATATTTGTAACTTATTAGACATTTCTGATGATCATACATTCATTACTGGCTTTAGTCGTCCGAATTTAACGTTCTCCGTGCTGCGTGGAGAAAATCGCGACCAATATATTATGAAATATGTAGGGAATAATAAACAGGATGCAGGTATTATCTATTGTGCAACGCGTAAAGCGGTAGAGCATATCTCTTCATTATTAGCGAAGAAGGGAATAAAGGCAGGAAAATATCATGGTGGCTTAGCGGATGAAGAAAGGACAGAGATGCAGCAAAAGTTTTTAGAGGATGAGCTGACCGTCATGGTGGCAACAAATGCCTTTGGAATGGGGATCAATAAGACGAATGTGCGCTTTGTCATTCACTATCAGATGCCGCGTAATATGGAGAGCTACTATCAGGAAGCAGGACGCGCTGGACGTGACGGCCTACCAAGTGACTGTATTTTGCTGTATTCCTCAAGTGACGAACAAACGCAGCGTTTTTTGATTGATCAAGCACAGGATCGTTCACGGATTCCGTTAGAGCTGACAAAACTACAAGAGATGATTGATTACTGCCATACCGAAGATTGCTTGCAAAATTATATTACAAGCTATTTTGGGGAAGAAACGACTGAGTTATGCGGGAAGTGCAATCGCTGCATCGATGAACGACCTCAAGTTGATATGACAGTGGAGGCCCAAAAGGTATTGTCATGTGTTGTTCGGATGGGGCAGAAGTTCGGTAAGGTACTCATCAGCCAGGTGCTGGCGGGCTCAAACAATAAAAAAGTGCAGGAATTCGGCTTCAATAAACTTCCTACATACGGCATTTTGAAGGAAATGAATGCAAAGGAAATTGCTCATTTTATTGAATTTTGTATTGCAGAAAAATTGCTGGCAGTTAGTAATGGGCAATTTCCAACAATTTTAATGACCGAGCAGGGAAAAGAAGTGCTTATGGGTAATCGGAAAGTATTGCGTCGCAGTGCTCCGGTTGTAAAAGCGGTATCGGATGAGGATCCGCTGTTTGAGCATTTGCGTAACATACGAAAAGAAATTTCAGCAGCTGAAGGGGTACCTCCTTACGTTGTCTTTTCGGATAAGACGTTAAAGGAGCTAAGTGCAAAAAAACCGACAACATCCGAAGACTTTTTAGAAATTAACGGCGTAGGGGCAAACAAGCTCGAAAAATACGGCGATGCGTTTATAGAAGCCATCTCGCAATGGAAACTGGAGAAAAGCAATAAGTAAGAAGCTGGCCTCCTTTCTTTGTAAAGGAGAATTCAGAGTAAAGACAAAGTCATTTGTCGACTTTGTCTTTACGTTTTTTCAGATAGATTTTTAAAATAAAGGTTTAACGAGCCTGTCTTGAAAACGCTTGCCAGACAAGGCACGCCGACGAGCGAGGCAAGCAACGATGAATGAAAGCGTTTGTCAACAGGCTGAAGCCTCCTTTCAAAGGAGGCTTCTCTAGGTTTGCCGGTAAATATAAACATAGAAAAGCGTGTTAAAATCCTTGCGTAAGAAAATTTACATACTTAACGTGCTTTTTATCTAAAGAAAAGATCTGGGATGATGTGCTTACGGATGTAGATTTGAAATAAAGTTCCGATGTTTATAAAAAAGACACGATGTTTAAAATGAAGTCGCGACATTTATAAAAAAGTTTGATTGAAAATCCTTTGTTAATGTACAGGTTTTTTTATTCAACAATCGGGCCAGATTGTTGAATAAAAACAATTTTTAAGCAGTCTGATTTGAAATAGATTAAAAATGCTTGCATGTAAATAAGAAACCCAGTTTATCTTCTCGACATATGAAGATAGCTGGGTTTTTACAGTTTAATGTGAAAATAACATTAAAGTGATATCGATTAATTAGGAAGCGTCTGTTAAATAATATATCCGATTGTACTAAGGAATAAGGATATAGGTGAAACATTGCGTTTTTTACTCATGCTCCTTTCAAGTATAAGTTTTAAACTAATCGTGTAAATAACTTGAAAGGGGCAATGAAAGTGAAAGCGATATTAACGGCAAGAGATGTAGTAAAGATTTATAACAAAAATCAGGTAGCAGGACTTAATAAAGTATCCCTTGATATTGAATCAGGTGAATTTATTGGAATTATGGGAGTTTCAGGTTCGGGAAAAACAACATTACTAAACATTTTATCGACTATTGATAGGCCTACTAGTGGAAATATTGTAATCAATGGGGTAAACATCAATAAACTAAATGAAAAAAAGGCTGCTGATTTTAGGAAAAGTAATTTAGGTTTTATTTTTCAAGAGTATTATTTATTAGATAGTTTAACTGTAAAGGAAAATATCTCCGTTCCACTTACATTGTTGAAAAAATCTCCACAAGAAATTGAAGTGTCTATAAATAGTCTAGCAGAGCGTTTCGGAATAAAAGAACAGCTATCTAAGTACCCTAATCAACTCTCTGGTGGACAAAAACAAAGAGTAGCTGCAGCAAGGGCTATTATAAAAAAACCTTCACTTCTATTTGCAGATGAACCAACGGGTGCGTTAGATTCAAAATCTGCAACAGCCTTGTTACACAAGTTAAGAGAGGTGAATGAGGAACTTCAAACTACTATCTTAATGGTGACTCACGATGCCTATACTGCTAGTTTTTCAAGTAGGATTCTCATGTTTAGGGATGGAAATATTATTAAGGAAATAAGAAGAAATAATCGCACTAGAAAAGAATTCCTTGAAGATATTTTAACAGAAGTCACAAGCATTGAAGTTTCCAACGAATAGGAGTTGATATCCTTGGGTTTATTAAAAATAGCATATAAGAATTTAAAAAAGAACTTTTCTTTTTATTCTCTTTACTTTATTTCGGTTGCCTTTGTATTAATGGTATTTTTCTCCTTCATCTCTTTTGCCATGAACGATATTATTATGGAGAAAATATCATCCGATGGTAGGGTAGAAACCATGTCGAAAACAGTTGCCGTTTTTGTTATGGCCTTCGTATTATTTTACATGTCCTATTCAAACTCTTTCTTTTTGAAACGACGAACGAAGGAACTTGGAATCTATTCTCTTTTAGGTTATAGAAAATCAAGTATGTTAAAGTTGTTAACCATTGAAAATGGTGTAATTTGTTTATTATCGTTGCTTACAGGGGTAATATTGGGGGCCATTCTTCACAAAGGTATTATTGAGGTCATTATTAGGGTATTAAAATTGCAAATTGAAACATCAGCGATTCCGTTATTTAACTATGGCGCGATTCTTTTTACTTTAACTTTTGTATTTGCTGTTTTAATTGTATTGTTTTTTTCAAATTGGATTGTTCTTCGAAATAGCTCTGTCTTAAATTTGGTTCGCATGGAAAAGCGTGAAGAAAAGAAAATTAAAGTCAGGTTGAGCCTGTCCATTGTAGGATTGTTATTCATGGTTCTGGGGTACATATTAGCGTTTGACATTACTAGAGGTGTAGAATCATTATGGAAAACGATTGGATTTTCACCAATGGCACTTCTGACTATGTTAACAGTAGTAATAGGAACCATTTTTTTTATCCATTCGTTTTTACCTTTCTCGATCCATAAATTAGAGCAAAGAAAAAACTGGCTTTACAAGGAAATGAATATTATTGTCCTGCCAAATTTCAAATATAAAATCCGGTCAAAGGCAAAGACTTTAATCTTATTAACATTATTAGCTGCCGGTACACTCTCTCTTTTCGCTTCAACTGTACTTTCTGTTTATTATCCGGTAGCAGCCACGAAACGGATTATCCCATCAGCTATAGAATTTCCGGTAGAAGATAAAGGGCTGGCGAGTAAAGCACTTGAGATAGTGAAGGGGACGAATAATGTTAATGATATGAGATATAGTGAAACAACGATTATACAAGTAATATCCTCTTCAGCCAACTTACCTTTTGAATATAACGTTAAGGAAGCATCGGGCTTTGATTTGATGTCCGAATCAGATTATAGGGAGCTTATAGAGCTTCAAAACAAAGCTGTAAAAATTGAAAAGTTGAAAGATGATGAGGCAATTTTAGTAAAGTATCGGCCAGAGGAAGGTGATCCCGATAAAGGGAATGTCTATAATTTAAATTTGTCAGCTAGTGATAACGTAGAAGTAATGGTCAAAGAGACCACCTTAATAAATCCAATTGGGTTTGCGAATAGCATTGGAACATTAATCATTTCAGATACCCTTTATCAAGAAATAAAGACATTTGGTCTTCCTGAAAAAACGATAATGAGTATTGATGGACAAAATATGAGAGATAACAAAGAAGTTTATGAAAATCTAGAACCACTGTTTAAAGATGACCCTTATTTTTCAAGTAGCTATCAAAGAAATGAAGTCATTACCGAAGCAAATAGTTCTACATTTTTACTTATTTCCTTTGTTACCATTATCTTTTTTGTTGCAACGGGGAGTATACTCTACTTCCATAATATTTCTAGTATAATGGCGGATAAAGACGACTTTATGATATTAAATCGAATGGGTTATAACAATAAAATGATGAAGAAAATAATTAACAAACAAATTTTGGCTTTGTTTGGCATCCCATATGTTTTAGGTGTAACACATAGTACCTTTGCTATAATAGCCTACAAGTCGGCTCTAATGGATGATTTGCTAGGAAGAAATAGTGCCTTTATACTTCCTGTATTGGTAGCTGTAGTTATTTTTACAATTGTTTATATTATTTATTATTTAGTAACAAAAAGAGCTTGTTATAAAATTATTTATACAAATTAGATTTATCAAAAAAGCTGATGGACAGTGGATGTCTATCAGCCTTTCTTAAAAATAGATTGTATAATGATTTTAGAAAGTGAACAGAGGTAATAAGATTATGAAAAAATCCTATGAGAGAAAGCAACTTTTTATTTTACTGAATCAAATTCTGGTTATCTTGTATTTATGTTATCAGTATACAATGAACAACTTTGCTGGAATGGAAAATTTAATACCATTAATTATTATATCCTTAATTATTATAGATGCGGCCTATATAAGTTATAAAAATATTAAAAGGAATATCACACTATCTAGATTTACAAACTTATTAATTTTAGTAGCATGGCAATTTTTATTTTCTTTAGATGGAAATAGTACTTTTTATACATTAAGTACATTACTTAGCGTTGTAATCCTGTATAAATCGGTTCAATTTTTGTTCATCTTCTTTTTTCAGGATACTACCTATACATATAAGCAGAGAATAGGCTGGACTTTAACGTTCATATGCCTGTTGACGTTAATATCTTTATTTATAAACGAAAGGTTGTTTGCGGTACTATTTTTCCTTCAGTGGGTTTTAAGCTTTGGCTGTATTACTTTTCTATTTCTAAAGCATCGCAAACGAATTTCCTTTGTCTTAATTAGTGAGAAAAAGCATTTTCTTAAAACAGGTCTCATTATTTTTGTCTCATTTGTTGGATACGTAATAATATTTGCTGATAAACCAGAATACCTAAGTAATTTTGGATGGTATGTCATGATTATTTTCCCTTTATTTAGTGTTCATTCAATTGCTTTTAAAAACACTGGTAGTGTGGAGGCATATATTCCATTTAAGAAAACAGATGTCTTTGTGATGTGCTTATTAGGACTAATCAGTATTATCTTGCTTGGATTGTTATTTCGATTTAATATAATAAGTCATTTTATCGTCATTCACATAATTCTTTTGTTTGTATTATTTCGTTTTACATTATTGTATAAAGAACTGCAAAGCATTATTTTGGAAAAAGATAGTTACAAATTAGCCCGTGATAATTTTTATGCTCATAGTTTGATGCAAGTGAGGAAAGAGGAAGAACTAAAAAGCAATGTATCCAATTATTTACACGATGAAATTTTACAAGATATATTATCCATAAAAAACATGATTAATAAATCGGACAAAGAAGAGGTTCGAACAATCATTTTTGAAACGTTAGATAACCTAAATCTGTCAATACGAGATCAAATGCAAGAATTCCATCCAACTTTATTAAAATCACTCACCTTAAAAGAAAATTATAGTTATCTATTGAAAACGTTAGAGCAGAATTATGGAAAAGGAGAAATAGAAATAATTTTCAACTGCATGAATGGTCTATTTTTAGTTGATCCCTATCATCTTGTTGTTTATCGGATTTTAAAAGAACTGGTTACAAACGCAATAAAGCATTCTCAATGCTCAAAGATAACGGTAACATTGAAACAGGACAAGGAAAAAGTTGAACTAATAGTATCGGATGATGGAACAGGATTAAAGGAAAAGGTATATGGAAAAGTTGGATCTACCCATCATAAAGGACTTAACTCTATCAATGAACAATTATTCTTATTAAATGGTAAAATGACTATTTTGAATAACGAACCTAATGGTTTATCTGTCTGTATTCAAATTTTCATGAAAGGAGAGGATTCCTATCAATATTTTATTAATCGATGATCATGTTTTATTTGCAAAGAGTTTAAAGATTGCCTTTGAGGATTATGTTCAAATTAATCAATTTTCTATAATACAAGATATCGATCATCTTATGTCAGTAATAGAAAACGTCAAGCCGGACATTACTTTAATCGATATCAATTTAAGCAATATAAGCAATGAAGATGGTTTAGAGCTAGCTAAAAACATTATTAATAGAGGATGTAAAACTAAAATAGTAATGTTGACAGGTTATGATCTCCCCGTTTATCGACATGAAGCAAAAAAGATTGGGGTAAGTGGCTTTATTAATAAAAATATTATGCCAGATAAATTATTGGAAATATTAATTGATATTAATAATGGTATTTACTATTTTCCAAAGTCCTCGGAAATTGTAGAAGAATTGACTGATAGTGAAAAACAAATTTTACAATTACTAGCCAATGGGTATAAGCGTAAAGATATTGCTTCTATAGTATTTGCAAGCGAACGTACAGTTTCAAATCATATTCAACATATATTTGACAAGTTGAATGTATCATCTTCATTAGAAGCTGTAACTAAAGGAATTAATTTTGGCTATATTCAGCCTAGTTATAATGAATAGTATTAACTTTCTTTTATTAAACAAGCAAATAAAAACTTTCTGGTATTCAACAATCGGGCGCTATTGTGGAGCAACACTCTACTTTGTAAAATTAAAGATAAGTGAATGAAGAAATAATTGAATTCTGCTATTTAACAGGTACAACGATAGAGGTTGATATGTATATCCAGGCTGCTGACCAGGCAGCCTTCTTTAGTTATTGTCCACTTTTAACGTGATTTCTTTTCTTTTATCCAACTGATCTTCACCCCAATAGCAAATTGCATCTAATACAGGAATCAGTGATAAACCCTTTTCCGATAAACTATATTCTACTTTTGGAGGTACTTGAGGATATTCTTTTCGATTAATTAGTTGATCACCCTCAAGTTCCTTTAGTGTATTGGTTAATGTTTTAAAAGAAATATTGCCAAGCATCCGTTTCAATTGGTTATAGCGAATAGGGTTATTGTTTAAGTATAAAGCATATAAAACTGTCATTTTGTATTTTCCACCAATTAATGACAAAGTATATCCAAAACCAGTATCCTTCAAATTACCTTTTAATACATAAGACTCTTTTTCCATTCAGCACTCTCCTTTAGGTTAGTATCACACTTAAATTACCGTACTTGTAGAATGTTATAGCATACAATAAAATGAATGTACATCAAAATATGGTGCTAATAAGGGAGAGGGGGATTAATAATGAAAACAATTGTCTATGCACATCCATGGGAAGGAAGCTATAATCATGCAATCTTAACCTCTATCATGGAAGACTTAGAAGCTAAGGAAGAAAAAGTTCAAGTGATCGATCTTTATAAAGATGGGTTTAATCCCGTATTTACAGCTGAAGAATTGGCGCAATTTAATAGAGGAGAAACACCCTACGAATTAGTTAAGGAATATCAAAAAAAATTAAGCCAGGCAACTGAGTTGATTTTTATATTTCCTGTCTGGTGGTGGGACTTACCTGCTATTTTAAAAGGATTTATTGATAAAGTGATGCTGAGCGGCTTCGCTTTCCAAGAGGATAAAAAAACAAATACTCTGAAAGGTTTATTGACAAATATAGAAAAAACAACTGTCATTTCAACTTCTACAACGGATAAAAATTATATTGAATCTGAAGGAGGAAATGCTATTCAGGGAGTCTTCATTAACCGAACTCTAGCTGACCTGGGAATTAAGAATGAACACACTAAATGGATTCATTTTTCTGGAGTTAACTTAACAACAGATGAGAAGAGGAAACAGTTTTTAAAAGAAATAACCCAAGAAATTTAAAGTAGAATGAATTGAATAGAAGATATTTGTGAGAAATGCACTTAAACAAACGGTAGCGATTTTAAATAAGGAGAAAAGCTTAGTAAGTGTAATTTTCGTTCTTCCACAAATCGGGCGCGATTGTGGAAAATCAGCAATAGGAAATGATCGAACTTTTTCACAAAAAATTAACCCATTTTGAACAAACTTTTTTCAAAACGGGTTCTTTTAATTTAACTTAGAATATGGTTCACTGGATTGTTTTTCATCAAACTTTATTCTAAAGCTACAACGGAAATACCAGAAACAATATTTACGCTGCTGTGGTGGGAGAGTGTGCTGCTTGGCATAGTATTAGGAATTAAGGATCTTAAGAAAAACGTTAGTTCTTCTCTGATTGCTTGCATGTAAATATAATTTTATTATGTAAACTGAAGTAATAATAAAAGAACTGCCCACATGCGGGCAGTTCTTTTATTTCCAATGATCTTGTAAAAATTCATCACGTCCGGATTTTTCTCGGTCTTCCTTATAGTGGCCAGGTTCTTTTTTATAATAGTCTTGATGGTAGTCCTCGGCAATGTAAAACGTTTCTGCATCACGGATTTCTGTCACAATAGGCTTTTTGAATCTGCCGCTTGCAGCAAGGTCAACCTTCGATTTTTCAGCTTTTACACGCTGATCTTCACTATGAACAAAAATGGCCGTCTTGTAAGATTCGCCGCGGTCATGGAACTGCCCCCCATCATCTGTTGGATCAATCTGCATCCAATAAATTTCTAATAATTGCTCATAGCTGAAAATTGAGGAATCAAATTCAATTTGAACAACCTCCAAGTGACCTGATGTTCCTTTTTTTACGTCTTCATACGTAGGATTTTCTATGTGACCGCCCATATAGCCGCTCGTTACCTTATGTATGCCTTCCCACTGATCAAACGGCTTCACCATGCACCAAAAACAGCCGCCAGCAAATGTTGCTTTTTCCATAATAGACACCTCCTGAAAAATATCATTATTGTAGCATGCCGATACGTTTATATACAAAGAATTGGATTAGCAAATTAATCGGCAAATTTGTACCATGCGTAGTATAATGAATGAACAATAATTGGAAACATAATAAGACATTAGTGCGTCCAATAGATGAGTAATTATAAAGGGGTTTTATTTTATGGAAGAACAAAAACAGCGCCGGTACAAAAAAAGAAAAATGCGTAAAGGCCGTGTTTTCATTACATTGTTGTTGCTCCTATTAATAGCAGTAGGTGTCTACGGCTACACGCAGTACCAGGCTGGTTTAAAATTAGCGGGTAATGCCAACTCAGCTATGGAAGTAGAAGATTTTGTACCGGATGAAAAAGACGGGGAGACTGTGAATTACCTCCTGCTTGGTGTGGATACACGAGGAGAGGAACAATCTCGTTCCGATACAATGATGCTTGTCTCCTGGCAGAAGAAAACAGATGAGATAAAGCTTGTATCTTTCATGCGGGACATTTACGCGGAAATTCCGGATTATGGGAACTATAAGTTGAATACTGCCTTTTATTTAGGCGGAGTGCAGCTAGCCAAAGATACGATAACAGAGATGTTTGACGTACCGATCCATCATTACGCATTGATCGATTTTAAAAACTTCGAATCACTCATTGACATAATGGCTCCAGACGGGGTTGAAATTGAAGTAGAGAAGGATATGTCCGCACATATAGGCGTTACGTTAACCCAAGGAGTGCACCAATTAAATGGACAAGAGTTACTCGGGTATGCACGTTTCCGCCATGATGCGCAAGGGGACTTTGGTCGAGTAGAGCGTCAGCAGAAAGTGATTGAGGCGCTGAAAAATGAACTGCTGTCTGTTGGAAATTCAAAAAATTTACCGAAGCTGGTTGGTGCCGCACAGGGTTATGTCACGACTGATGTCTCATCTGCTGATCAATTAAAAACAGTACTTAGCATGGCAGTAGGCGGTGTTGAGGTATCAAAAATGACAGTCCCAGCTGAAGGAACGTACACAGATCAGAGAATCAGTGGGCTTGGGTTGGTTCTTGATATTGATCAAGAGGCTAACAAGCAGTTACTGCAGGATTTTTTAGAAGGTAACTAGAGTAAAATCATACAAGATATAATAATTAGTGCTACAATATAAATACAATAATTAGAGAATGTGTCGGGGTGGTTTTTTGGAACAGGAAAGTCAGAAAGAGCAGTTGCCGCAAGAGAAGTCCCATTTTTTCTCTACACGGTTCATCCGCTTTCTTGGCGGTAAAAATTTATTATTCTTATTAATTATCACTTTGTTGCTCGGCTGTGTCATTTTTATCTTTGACAAAATAGCATTTATATTCCAACCGATCCAGGTGTTATTTGAAGTTGTGATCCTGCCAGGAGTGCTCGGGGTTATTCTTTATTACTTGCTTCGCCCGTTCCTGCGGATTTTAATGCGGTGGAAAGTGCCTCGTATTTGGGCTATTCTCATCATTTTCGTAGGACTTATCAGCTTGATTACAGTCCTGATTTTATTAGTGTTCCCTTTCCTCCGTGAGCAGTTTACAAATTTACTTCAAGAGTTTCCGATTTATTTTATGTCGCTTCTTGATGATGTAATAACATTTATAAATAATTCGCGGATCAATGAATATTTGGCGAATGCCAATATAGACTATAATAAGGTATTGGAAGATATCACGGACAACTTAACGACAACAGTCAAAGATACTGCGACGACTTTGGCAACGAATGTTGCATCGGGTCTTACGGGTTTTGTCACAACATTAACAGGAATTTTACTATCGCTCGTTATCGTGCCATTCATTTTATTTTACCTATTATGGGAAGGCGAAAAAATGCCGCATTTTATTCTTCGTCTATTCCCGCCGCGCATGCGTAAATTCGTGGATGATGTAATGGTAGACATGGATAATCAAATTAGTTCCTACATTCAAGGGCAAATTTTAGTATCCATTTGTATCGGTATTATGGTAACGATTGGGTTCTTTATTATCCAACTGCCTTATGCACTTCTTTTAGGTGCCTTAGCAATGTTGACAAGCGTTGTCCCGTATCTAGGTCCCGTAATCGCGATTACCCCAGCACTAATTATCGCCATCGTAACTGATCCTTTTATGGTTATCAAGGTAGGTATTGTATGGACGATCGTACAATTAATCGAAGGGAAGTTTATTTCACCACAGATCATGGGTAAATCTTTAAGTATACACCCGATCACGATAATATTTGTGCTGTTGACAGCAGGCTCCCTGTTTGGAGTAGTCGGCGTCATACTTGGTATTCCTTCATACGCTTTATTGAAAGTAATTGTTCAACACTTCTATCAGTTATTCAAACAGCGCTATAATAAGTTCCAAGTAAATGAAGAAAATCAATATGAAGATATTCACTAATCGGTAGCTTAAGCTGCCGATTTTCTACAAAAGGGGATGAATAGTATGATTAACAAGTGGTTTACAACAATGGAATCTAACGGAGTAAAGATCGACACGGTTGTCGACAAAACAGACTTAGTAGAAGGAGAGATACTGACCGGAAAGGTATATGTGACGGCAGAGTCAGATGTTGAGAAAATCGACTGTATCATTTTACGTGTATTAAAAAGGATAGGAGATTCAACTCAAATTATCGGTAAATCTTCAGTGGAGCTTGTAGGAAGCGTTCATACGAAGGGGTCGGAATTTGTGCCGTTTGAAATTATTCCGGATGACCGATGGGCATGTGAAGAGACAGATGAGATTATTTTCCAGACTGTTTTAGTATTTTTGGACGGAACGGAAATAGAGGATGAAGGTGTTATTACATATACGTTTTTGGAAGAATAAAAGGACGCGGATGAGAAAGTAGCTTCTCAGAGTGAAGACAAAGTCGTTTTTCGACTTTGTCTTTACGTTTTTTTAGATAGATTTTTAAATGAAGGTTTACCCAGCCTGTCTTGAAAACGCTTGCCAGACAAGGCGCGCCGACGAGCGAAGACGCGAATAGAACCTAAGTTCATGAGCGAATGGCTCTTTATTTGCGACGAAAGCGAAGCGGCAGGAGCAGACGAGCGAGGCAAGCAACGATGAATGAAAGCATTTGTCAACAGGCTGAGAAGCTGCTTAGATAGCAGCTTCTTTTTTTATTGTCATGTTGGAAAGTCTTTGGACAGCTTGCGTCAATTTTTCAACTTCCTGTACTAGTGCTAATCTCATATAACCTTCACCAGCAGAGCCGAATGCAGTTCCTGGTACCATGACGACTCCCGTTTGTTTAATGGCTTCAAAGGCAAATGACCTACTATCGATGTCGTATGGATGTTTTGCCCAAACAAACATACCGCCTTCACTTGGGGCAACTTCCCAACCGATAGAAGTGAGGCCCTCCATTAATGCTTTATGGCGTGCAGCAAAGGTTGTACGCAGGCTGGCAGTAATTTCTTCAGCATGATCTAAAGCTTTAGCAGCGACTAATTGGATTGGCTCAAATATACCGAAGTCTAGATTTGATTTTAATTGCTTCAGAATAGAGATCATTTCTGCATTGCCGACGATGTAAGCAATCCGCGAGCCGGCAAGGCTGAAGCTTTTCGATAGTGAATTAATTTCCAATCCCACTTCCATAGCTCCTGGCATAGCAAGGAAACTAATTGGAGCATCCCCCTTAAAGTAGAATTCTGAATAAGCAGCATCGTGTAAGACAATGACATTGTGTTTTTTTGCAAATGCCACTACTTCTAAAAAGTACTCTTTAGAAGGCATTGCCGGTACAGGGTTACCTGGCAGATTTAGAATAAGCAGCTTTGCTTTCTGTGCCACTTCTTCAGGGACAGCAGACAAATCAGGAAGGTAACCATTTTCTTTTGTTAAAGGCATATAATATGGTTCCGCTCCAGCTAAATGAATCCCGGCATCATAAGCGACGTAAGCTGGGTTTGTTGTCAGCACTATGTCTCCTGGGTTACAGAACGCAACCGGGAGATGGACGAGTCCTTCCTGAGAGCCAATCGTTTGTACCACTTCTGTAGCAGGATCTAAATTGACCTGATTAACACGTTTATAGTATCGGCTCACAGAATCGTTAAATGTTTGAACGCCTGTTAATGTATAGCCGTATGATGTTTCTAGCTTTGTTAGTTCAGACATCATTTCCCGCAGGAAGGCGGCTGGGGGAATATCCGGGCTTCCAAGGCTTAAATCAATTAACTGCATACCTTTTGCTTGTTGTTCTCGCGCACATTGCTTTAAATCTCCAAAGATAGCTGGCGCAAAAAGGGACATTTTTTTTGATGGTTGAACTTTCAAAGTAAACACTCCTAAATATTAAAATATAACTAATATTGTACCATAACAGTTCTATCAGAAATGGTGGATTTCAGAAAATAGAATCTTTTCATGCTATAAAGCGAATTCTTACAATATCGCAGGAATTTGCGTAAAATTTTGTTCCTCAACTTACGAATTTTCGTTTACACTGAAAAGAAGAGGTGAGCCAGATGGAAATTTACTCATTAAGCGGCCCAAGCGGCACCGGAAAAAGTACTTCGGCACTAGAATTTGCCCATGAGCATAATATTGACGGAATAATAGACGATGGGCTGCTCATTGTAAATGGGGAAAAACGGGCAGGCGTAAGCGCAAAATTCGAGAAAAACACGATTAAAGCAGTTCGCCGTGCAATTTTTCATGAGGATTGCCACAGGGAAGCTGTACTAGAAGCACTTAAAGAAGCAGACATACATTCATTACTTATTATCGGCACCAGTGATAAGATGACAAAACGAATTGCTGAACGTCTTGGCATAGGGCCTATTCTGCATTATCATTACATCACTGATATCCGTACATCGCAGGAGATTCAGTTGGCACGGTTTATACGGGAAACCCAAGGAAAACATGTCATGCCAATTCCAGTCATGCAGGTAGAGCAGAACTTTTTTAAACGCTTTATTCAAAAAGGAAAAGAAATCATTTTTAATAAGAAAAAGATAGGGGAAACAACTATTGTTCGGCCTGATTTCCATCACGAAATTATTGAGATCTCTAAGATAGTATATGTGCAGGTGCTCGAACATGAGCTGAAAAAGAATGAACTTGTACTCCGTCCGGATATTTTAAAGCTTTCTGTGGAGCTGATTCCAACAATGACTATTGAAATCTCATTAAAGGCCCCTGTTACATATAATGTGCCGGAAGTACTTCGAGATTTACAACAACAGATTTCTGAAACATTTCTTCTTCATTTTGGTATTGTTCCTGAGGAAATTGATCTTATTGTCAGAGGGATTAAGTAAAGGGTCTTGCTGGAAGGATCTTTAGTATTTACTATATAATATCTTCAATTTCACCAGTAAGTTCTGGGAAATGAAAAGCCCCCTCTAGTCAAGAGGGGGCTGGTTATTACTTCGGCTGGCGTTTAAATTCGGGTTGCCGTTTTTCAACAAAAGCCCGCACGCCTTCTGAGAAATCAGTTTGGGAAACAAACGGGGTGGAGTCCTGCCAAAGTGCAGGTGTCGAATCGATACACTCACGAACCGAGCGTTTTACAGCGAGTAATGAGTCCGGCGACATTCCAGCAACTAGTTTACCCATACGGATAGCGAAGCGATTCAGGTCTTTTTCAGCAACTAAATAATTTAACATCCCAGCTTTGTACGCCTCTTCGGCCTTATACATACGTCCTGTAAACACAAAATCCTTCGTAGCGCTCGGGCCTACAAGGTCGACAAGACGCTTCGCGAACTTGTTGTTTAGAGTGATACCAAGCTTACCGACCGGAATGCCCATTTTCGTCTTGTCAGAACCGATCCGGATATCGCATGCCAACGCAAGCTCAAGACCAGCACCCATCGCCGGGCCGTTAACAACACCAATAACGGGAAGGGGAAGATGTTCAATAGTGGAAATAGTTTTTTCCATATGTAAGAAAGCTTCCTCGGCTTTCTCTAAGGAAATGGAATTAAATTCTTTAATATCAGATCCAGCAGTAAAGTTTTCTCCTGAGCCACGTAGAATTAACACTTTGTTTTTTGGGTTTTCAAGCGTTTGCAGTGCAATCTTTGCCAGCTGATCCCACATATTTGCCGTTAAAGCATTTTTCAGTTGTGGACGATGGATAGTAATGATGGCTAGACCGGCTGTTTCCTGATAAATAATCTTCGCTTCTTCAGCTTCCAATCGAGTCGTACGTACTTGCATGCTATGTCCCCCTGTAATTAAATTATCCTTATTATATACTACTACTACAATAATAATCTCATATACAATTTAGCGAATATTCAAGTAAAAAACCGTAAAGATGTCCATTTTTTCGTATCTGTTACAATACAGAAAACTTGCTATGCTAACCATATTAGCATAAAAAAAGGGATTTCTTAATAATTAATCAAAAAAGGAAAAAGAGACCCAACAAAAAAATTGACATTTTAAACATATTATCCGACAATATAAAGTATAAAAACAAATATTTATACGCGCCAATTAAACTAATAAACAAAAATACACACGCAAGCCACTAAGGAGGTTAAAGCATTGGCAGATCATTATACTGAGGCTTTTCGTGCTTTTCTAATTGGGTTGAACAAATCACAGCACACAATTAAACAGTATGTTAATGATGCGAAACAGTTTGAGAAATTTTTAGATGAAGAGTCTTATCGCGATAGCTTTTCTGAAGGATTAAAAGCGTATATACATCATTTGCATACAAAGTATACTACTGCCAATTCCATCAATCGGAAACTGGCTGCACTTCGTTCATATTTGGAATTTCTTTATAGCCGGAAATATATTAAGGTTTATGATGAAACGTTATTAGAATCTGTAGCGAAACAGCATCCGAAATTAGTTGCTTTAACAGATAAGGAATTGCGTAGCGTATTGAACTGCTGGCATCAAATGTATAGTATTGCGGAAACAGATGAAAATGCATGGCTGGCTATGAGAAACCTTGCCATTACGTATACAATCGCAATGCTTGGTATCAAGCCGGCAGAGCTTGTGAAGATGAAATGGTCCCATATAAATGAAAAGGAAATGACGATCAATATTATGGAACGCCTTTCTTACAGAACATTAGAGATGCCATCTGATCTACTGTCAATTTTATTGCAGTATAAAAAGGAAACAAAAATCTTCTTTTCACAGCTTAAAGAGATAGATGAAATGTGGCTTGGTGTCGGTAATAAACTTGGAGAACCAATTACAGTCAAAACGGTAGAACGTATTTTTCTCCAACTCTCCAAGCTGCTAGATTTTAAAGTAACATGTACAAATTTACGCTACACAGTTATTGAAATGTATATGAAACAGCAAGAAGATGACGATTTATTTGCCAAATTCGGGTATGCACGAAAAGGTGTGCTTATAGAACGGCATAAACGTCTACTAAAGGAGGAATAATGGTATGGACATCAGCTTAATGGAAGCATATATTATAGAAACACTAAAAGGATACGGAATTTCTTTTGAAGAAGTAGAACAGCGTATTGCGGAGGACCGCCTTGCTGAATGGCAGGAGCAATTCAAATTCGACTTCACGCTGTTAAAAGAGATGGAGACGGAAAAATTGCAACAAGCCTTTTCTGGAAACTACCGTATTAAATTTGTGACAATTAATGGATTAAAAAATTTATTGCGCATGCGTTTTGATATTCAAGATATTCATTATAAGGAAGTGGAGAACGGTTTGCTAAACCTATCGATTGATGAAACAATCGAGAAACAAATCCGAGGCATGCTTTCTTCAAACTGGACGGTTAAGCGTGCAGGGGATGAAATCTCAATTTTAGTTGAGGGGTAAGGTAATGGAACTTTTACTTGCAGTGATCATATTTTTAATCGTTATTGCGATTTTATGGGCAATTGCAAAGAAACTCATTAAATTTGCATTAATCATATTCATTTTTTATGTTCTCTATCAATTGTTCATGAATATGTCCAGTGTATAATACAAGGCCTGCTATCAAATGATAGCAGGCTCTTTGTGTTTTGTTATATGAAACCTCTTTACAAGTAAATACATAAATCTTCGCAAAATGTAATAAACTCAATTTTGGCAGCCTTTGTTTAAATCCGGACAAGGCTCTATCTCTTGCTAAGGCTTCTGCCCCCATCATTCTCCCAGCGGTCAATGTCCCGCTCATCATATATTTCCCCATTGCAGGGAAGCGTGCCGAGGCTTAGTACCAACTTTCGCATATTAATAACACTGACAATTTTACCATCATCCTTTTATAAAAATTTGATAGCTATTTCTATAATATGTAACGAATAGATTTACGTTCGTACATAAAATAAACGGGTTCTAACTAACAAGCCTGGCTTATGCCAGGGATTTTAGGGTAAAGAAAGTGTAAATAATAGGACAGCAATAAAGCTCCTATTACAAGATATACTTTACTGAAAAGATAGTGCTAAAAAAATTTTTGTTAGGAAATTAGTTAAAGGAGGAGATTCCAATGAACGTAATGTATTTAGGGGGATTAGTGTTTTCATTTGTATTGTTCATCGTAGGTATGCTGTTCTCTTCAGAAATCCCTGTATTATATTTCTTCGGCATTCTCGGTTTGGCAGGTACAGCATATTTTGTGACAAGAATCATTTCCGACTTATATAGAAGTCTCCATCAGTGAATACTAGCATTTGTATGGGATTAAAAACAAGAGGAGTGTTTACATCCTCTTGTTTTTTGTAGGCTGAAACGGCATAAATATTGTTTATCGTAATTTGATGAGGGAAATTAGCTAATATATAAAATATAAAGGCCAAAAGGAGCGTTATACAATGAAAAAAACGGTTGCAGAAGTAATAGTGGAGCAGCTTTCCTACTACGGAGTTAAAAAAATATATGGTGTAACCGGGGATGCAATTATTGGGTTACTTGATGCCATCGCTAAACAGGACGAAATTGAGTTTATTGCAGTAAGGCACGAATCAGTAGCGGCATTTATGGCCTCTGCTGAAGCAAAATTAACAGGGAATATTGCTGTTTGTACAGCTACAATGGGTCCAGGTGCAACAAATCTCTTGAACGGTCTTGGAGATGCCTATTCGGATAAGGCGCCTGTTTTAGTCATTACCGGACAAGCTCCTACAGATAAAATTGGTACTGATTTTCAGCAATATGTCGACCAGCAGGAGTTATTTAAACCATTCGCAGCCTACTCTGCCAACCTGTCAAATGGAGATGCAGTGGTCGATATTATGCAAAAGGCAGCACAAGTATCAGTACAGCAGCGTGCTGTTTCCCATATATCGATTCCTAAAGACCTCTTTAAAATGGAATCTGCGGCTCAGGCAAAACCATTACCGACTGTTTTAAAAGGGACTTTCTCCATAGATCTTAAGGACTTAGAAGAGGTAGTCGCAGTTATGAAAAATGCCAAAAAGCCAATGATTCTAGCAGGAGCTGGAGCAGAAAAAGCTGCTCCTACTATTGTAAAGCTGGCTAAGCAATGGGGAGCAGGCATACTTTACAGTCTAGGAGGGAAGGGCATTTTCCCTAATTCCACGGAGCATTTGCTGCAGGGAATCGGGGAAGGAGGCAACCCTTATGCAAAGGACATTTTTAAGGATGCTGATGTTGTGCTTGTAGCTGGAGCAACATGGTGGCCGGATGGATATGTACCCGAAAACGCAAAGATTATCGTAATTGATCTTCATATCGAAAATGCTAATAAACGGATGCCTGTGGATTTTGGGATCAAAGGGGATACTCAGCATATAGTCCCAGTCCTTCTGCAGGGAATCGCAGACTACGTAACGAATAAAGAATGGGTAGAGCGTGTCACACAGACGAAGGAGAAATGGGAAGAAGTCAACGAGTCAGAAGGGCTTGTCAATGGATTCCCTGTTCATCCGTCTAGAGTTGTTCGCGCGATTGAACGAGTAGTAGAGGAAGATGCAATTATTGCGCTGGACACGGGGAATGTAACTGTCTGGATGAATCGAAATTTCCGTCAAAGCAACCAAAAAATCTTGTTCTCAGGCTACTGGCGTTCAATGGGGTTTGGACTGCCTGCAGCTTTAGCAGCAAAATTAGCTTGTCCTCACAAACAAGTTATAGCGGTTGTCGGAGACGGGGGTCTGCAAATGACATTGGCAGATTTATTGACAGCCTCCCAATATAAAATAGACATTACCGTTATCGTCTTTAATAATGGTTCCCTTCAGATGGAAAGTGATAAGATCCGGGCAGCGGGCGATGAAGAGGAAGGAACTCAAATGCTGAATCCGAACTTTGTCAGCCTTGCACTTGCCTGCGGATGGAGAGGTTATCAAATAGAAGAAGGCCAAGAAATGGAATTAATTTTAGAGGAAGCTATCCGAATCAAAGGCCCAACGCTAGTTGATGTATTCACAGAGCAAGCCTTTTTCCCGGAAACAGAGGAATAAACAGAGCAGCTGCATCTGTCAAAACGGATGTGGCTGTTTCATTCATACATACTTTTGCCTTCTTTTACAGTGAATGTGTTAGCAGGCTTGCTAACCTAATAAGGAAGTGAAATCATTATGCCAAATATGAAGCAGCTAATGAGTAGACACGATGGCTAAATATAAAATTTATATGTTAATGGTTGGTATTATGTTTTTT
>JAPSKP010000055.1:4497-21495 GCA_031181585.1 Lysinibacillus sp. | reverse complement strand
TCCATCTTATTAGCCAGCAGCAAATGTGCATGACGAATTTGTTCCATGAATAGCGAACGGGCCTGTGGTGTCAGGCCTGTCCGGTTCAGCCAAAGCTTGCTGTCAGCCACGGTTACGATACCCTTTATATTAAGCTTTTCAGCAAAAAGGGGCGAATAAACTGCATCCAATGCCTCTACAGGATGAGCAGCTCCTGTCGTTTCAATAATTAAGACATCGAAATCAGCATCGTGGAGCAAAGACTGAATTTGTGCCTCTGTTTTCTCAGCCCCGGAACAACAAATACACCCTTCAAGCATTTCTTTTAATGGAATATCTTCATCTACAGCCTGCGAGTCAAAATTCAATTTCCCAAGCTCGTTCATAATAACAGCCGGCTTCATCCCCTGCTCTTTCAATTGCCGAATGACATCTGTAAGCATAGATGTTTTACCGCTCCCTAAAAAACCACTAAATAAATATACGTCCTTCATTCCTCACACTTCCTCTATAGAAAAGAGCTGACAATACGCCAGCTCTTTTTTGGTTATTCAGTTACTTACTATTCAGCATTACCTGTTAATACTTCTTTTGCTTTTAACAGCATCGGGTCATCATTCTCGATTTTTTCACGCAATGCATCCATCAATGCATACGTCGTATCTCCTGCAATAACACCCGTCTGTTCAATGTTCTCCGCCTTTTGGAACGCCTTTACAGCCGCTGCTGTATTGTTATCAAATACGCCATCTACTTTCCCCGGGTCGTATCCAATTGCTTCGAGCATCCCCTCAGCCGATTCGATCATTTTATCATTCATACCCATTGTCAGCTCTGTTTCCGGGTTAACATAAGTCAATGAGGCATAGCTTGGGTACTCTACTTTAATGGTAGGTGTTACACCTTTTTCGTTAATCCAATTTCCTTTTGGTGTCAGCCATTTTCCAGTAGTGAACTTCAGGTTTGCGCCATCTTCTAAATAGCTCACCGTCTGAACCGTTCCTTTACCGAATGAAGAAACCCCAATGACTTCTGCATTCCCTGACTCAAGCAATGCAGCAGCCAAAATTTCAGATGCCGATGCACTTCCTTCATCAATTAAGATTGTGACAGGCTGTTTGAATTTCTTGCCGCCCTCTGCGGTAAATACTTGTGGTTTTTCATCACGCCCCTGTACTTGAAGGATTGGCTTCCCGTCTTCTAGGAACAGATTTGAAATTTCGATAGCAGCGTCTAGGAAGCCGCCTGGATTTTGGCGAACATCAAGGATAATCCCTTTCATGCCTTGTCCATCTAGCTCAGTCAAAATAGCCAATAATTCATCATACGTTTCCTCACTGAAGGACGTAATTTGAATGTGGGCAATTTTGTCATCTCCCATTTCACCATACACAGTTTCGATTGGAATATCATCACGAACAATTGTCATTTCAATTGGTTCTGCATCCCCACGTTGAACTGTTAATGTAACAGATGTGCCTTTTTCACCGCGAATCAGCAGCACTGCTTCCGAAGCAGTCATACCTTGTATGCTTTTGCCATCCACCGCTAGGATCATATCCTGCGGCATAATACCAGCCTTCTCAGCCGGAGAATTCTTGATTGGCGAGACAACGACGATATGACCGTTGCGTTCCTGAATTTCAGCCCCGATTCCTTGGAAGCTGGAAGACAGGCTCTCGTTAAAATGATCTGCCTCATCCGTATTCATATAATCTGTATAAGGGTCATCCAATGCATCAAACATCCCGTTGATTGCACCGGAGATAACGGCTTCTTCATCCACATCTACATAATAATTATCTTTTAATTCATCAAAAGCTTCATATAATCTTGTAAATTCTTCCCTTTCAACAGGCACTTTCACCTCAACGACTTTTTTCTCGCCAAATGTCAGGGCGAAAATCGTCAATCCAGCTGTTAAAAGAATTGTCAGAAAGAGCATCATGATCAAAGCAAACGGTTTGACACGTAAATATTTTCCCGCCGGCTTCACTGGCTGTTCACTTACTTCTTCCTCGCGTTTTTGTTCATCCATTCTATTCACCACTCTCTTACTTGCATTGCATGCTATATAACATATTAACAGGTTGATTCCGCTTCGAAAAGAAAAGACGTCAACTTTTTTAGAAAGTTCCTTTTAAACGTACTGATCATCGAAACGCCTTTTCATATAAGCTGCTAGATTGCTAATCTGCATAGAACTGCCGATACAACAAATCACACAGTTTGCTGTTGAAATCTAAGAGGTATTTATGTAAGCGCCATTATTTATAAAAACAGCTGTCCTAAATTGTATACCATATGTTCAGAACCTTTCATATATACCAGCATACTGAATTTTATTAACAGCAATGCAGCAGCTCTTATATCAATTTCAGAACGATTGTAATCACAGGTCCCGAAAGTGCTATTGTACATCTCCATCCAGCTCCTGTAAAGATTTAAAATGATTCATTTACCCGTGATTCAATGATGAAATAGCAGTGTTTACAGGTAGTTTGTCCCCTCTCCTTCAAAAAAGCTTTTTAGGGAAATAGTAATTGGCAGCACGTGTCCTATATTGCATGTAAAATGAAAAATCAGTTAAATATAATTGAATCAATCTCATAAACCATCCTTTTTAATACCTCATGATGAATCATCATTATTGTTTGTTTCCATCTTAGTACAGCTGAGACAATCCATTATAAAAAGACAGCGAATACTATTGATGAGAAAATGTCTCTAATGAATCTCCAATGCCTTCTAAATACAGATTTTACTCCAAATACTAGGTTCTAATTCAAATGTTTTGGGAATATGAATCTACCTATAATCCCTTAATCTCAACGAGCTCGATATTTTCAAACAAAATTGGCCGGCATGAGCTTGGTACAATACCGAACTGATGCCAGCCAATTAGCTGCATATTAAAAACTTTCACTTTAAAGGATCACTACCTTATTTGCATGCTCCCCCCATTTGTATAAATCTGTTATAGATTACGCGTGCTTTTTTCGAATCTGTTACACCATGGATAATGGCACGTCCATTCGCAAAGAAAACGATACGATATACCTCAAACTGACATGATAATAAATATGGGTTTACTACAAGGTTTGTGACTTGCTGACTTATGTTGCTCGCTAGCTGTTCTAGTGAATACTCTTGCACGAGACCGGGTCTTAGCTGAACTGCATCACGCCCGCAAAGTACATGTGTTTTCATTTGATTTTCAAATTGGAGAAACGGATATATTGGTTTTTCTCCACAAGTTAGGCAATGTGGATTTTTAAGCTTTGCCACATTAATTTCAGCTCTCTCCTCTTTCCAAAGATCTATTGATTGGACGATGGGTGCCATTGTTTTTCCTGCAAGCCATTTCAATACATGCATCACTTGAAAAGCAGCAATGACTTGCACGATTGGACTAATGACCCCAACTGCATCGCAGGTCATTGTATCAAGTGGTAGATGTTCCAACAAACAATGTAAGCATGGTGTTTCCCCTGGAATAATAGGCATTGCTAGCCCGTAGCTCCCGACACAAGCACCAAATATGTACGGGATGCCTTGCTTCATTGCCGCATCATTAATCATTAAGCTTGTTTCAAAATTATCGGTTGCATCGACGACAATGGTATGACTTTTCATTAATTCCTCAATATTTAGCCCATGTACATCTTCCACAATACCTGCAATAGTAATTTCACTATTTATTTGTGCTAATCTTTTTTCAGCAGCAATTGCTTTTGGTAAATTCTGACGAACATCCGTCTCTATATAAAGCTGTTGCCGTTGCAAATTGCTCCATTCAACATAATCTCGATCGACAATCGTTAGTTTCCCAGCACCAGCTCTCGCCAGCATTTCAGCACTAGCTGAGCCAAGTGCCCCTGCACCAATGATTAAAACCTTCGCCTGCTGAATACGCTGCTGTGTGTTTTCCCCTAAAAATAATGCTTGTCTTGCATAGCGATTGTTCAAAGTGTCATCATTCCTATTGTTGGGCTGCTCGCTGTCGCATATTCTTTTTCCTCTATTCTGCCCGCCTCAAAGCCTAACCTTCCTGCATCGATAGCCAGCTTCATTGCCTCTGCCATTTTCACCGGATCCCTTGCCCCAGATACTGCTGTATTAAGTAATACTGCATCCGCTCCTAGTTCCATTGCATAGGCAGCATCCTTAGGTGAGCCAATCCCTGCATCTACAATAACCGGAATTTCTGACTGTTCCACGATAAACTTTAAGTTCAACGGATTCACAAGCCCTTTCCCCGATCCAATCGGTGACGCGCCAGGCATAATGGCATGAACGCCAAGATTTTCAAGACGCTTCGCTAGCACGACGTCATCCGATGTATATGGCAAGACAATAAACCCTTCCGCAAGAAGCTTTTCGGATGCCTTTAATGTTTCAATCGGGTCTGGTAATAGCGTACGCTGATCTCCGATGACCTCCACTTTAATCATGTCACATAATCCTGATGCCTTCGCGAGCTTCGCAATACGTACCGCCTCCTCAGCGGTCTTCGCTCCTGCTGTATTGGGGAGCAGCGTATAGTTTGTTAAATCGAGCTGCTCCAAAAAATTAGGCTGCTCCGCTGAAAAAATATTCATTCTTCTTACAGCAAACGTTAAAATTTCTGCCTGCGATACTTCTACCGCTTTTTTCTGTACCTCAAATGATGGATATTTCCCGGTACCTAATAAAAGCCTTGAATGATATGTACGATCTGCAATTTTTAACATACTTCATCCTCCTCCAACAAAATGAACAATTTCCACTACATCGCCATGTGATAGGCGAGTCGTTGCATAATTTTCTTTCATCACAATATCCCGATTCACCTCAACAACAACGATGCGATTTTCTAAGCTATAATGCGCCAACAATTGTTGAACGCTTTCAAACAGCTCAACTTGCTTGCCATTTACCGTAATAGACATCCCTTTCTCACCTCCTAAATAGGCCACCTACCTGAAATTCCTCCACCCACTCTTGTTTCACATCCCTTCTTAAAATAAGACTGGCAATCATCTCGCCTGTTGCCGGAGCTAGCAGCACACCATTACGATAATGTCCAGTTGCAAACAAAATTGCATTATCCTCTGGGTGATATCCGATGAAGGGCTTTTGATTAAACGTTTGTGGCCGCAGCCCTGACCAACTAGCCTTTATATTCATCTGACCAATCGCAGGGAATAGTGCCTTCGCCTTTTGAATTAAAGTTTCTACCCCGTTTAAGCTTACTTGCTCTGACCAGTCATTTTCCTGCATCGTAGCGCCAATGACCAGCTCTCCATTATTTCTTGGCACAATATAATATTTATCATGAAAAATCGTGTGCTTTAAAACAAAATGGGCACTCTCAACAGCTATACATTCCCCTTTGACTGGTATCATTTCGTACTGTAAGCCAAGCTGCCGAAAGAACGGAGTACTCCACACACCACTAGCAATGACAATACGCTTTGCTTTGATAAGCTCCTTTGTCGTTTCAATTTGAAACATATCCTGCTGTTTTTTAATACGCAACACCTTTGTATGCTCTACAATTGATGCACCATACAGCTGAGCACCTTTTGCGAAGGCTTGGCATACTCGCGCCGGCAACACATTTATATCCTCTTCAATATAAGCTGCACCTAAGATATTCGGGGCAACTTCTTGCTCTAGATTTCTTACTTCCTCTGGTTCAAGCCATGTCACCGTAGGCTGTGCAAGTACCATTGCTAATTTTTCTTTGTCACGCTTAGAAAATGCAAGCTTTAAAATCCCCCCTTTCCTAAAACCTAAGTCAATCCCGCTCAGCTCGTATAATTCTTCCTTTAACACAGAATAAAGAGACTGACTATACCTCGCAAAAGAGAAAAAGGCTTTCACCTCATTCTCCAATTCCGAATGGGCACCGAGCATGCCGGCTGCTGCGCTTGTCGCTTTTAAACCAATCTGACCTTCCTCTAGCACGGCTACATCGACCTGCTCCTTCGCTAAATAGTAAGCAATAGCACTGCCAATAATCCCACCGCCAATCACGGCTACCTCATAGCTTTTTTGCATGTTGAATTGCCTCCCTAAAATGCTCTGCTTCAGCAACTGGACGATGTGCTGAAAAAATACCTGACATCACCGCAATGCCATCTGCCTGCACGTCCCGCAAGGCCTGTAGCCGATTTACCTGAATACCACCAATCGCATAGACGGGAATCTTTAAACTCTCTTTCATTTCAATAATGGGGGTAAGACCGTTTGGAGCCTTTCCTTTTTTGCTATTCGTTTCAAAGCAATGTCCGTATAGCACATAATTAGCTCCTTGTCGCTCCGCCTCCTTAGCTCCCTCATAATCATGAACAGATTTCCCTACATGAAGATGTGGAAATTGCTCTTTTACCTGTTGCACAGGTAGCCCCTTTTCAGGTAAATGCACTGTTTGAATACCGCTACACAAAGCAATATCCAACCGATCATTGATGATGAGTTTCTCTTTTGGCACACCTCCCTTGTCCAAATATTCAAGCAGCGTCATCACTTCCTTTACCGTCTTTGACTTCTCGCGTATTTGAATAAAATCAACACTATACTGGATTTGGGTTATTTCTTGCGCTAACTCTAAAATCGACTGGCAATCATCTGTTACAGCCATTAGCTTCATATTTACACGCTCCCTTTATTGATTTTAAGCAACAAAAAACCACTCTCCCAAAAGGAAAGTGGTTCTGTTTGATTGCAACATATGCACAAAGGCACACAAAACATAAACATCCGCTACTTCCCTACGCAGATACAAATCTGATCAGGTTATGAGGGTTTAAAAGTAACTACTTTCGTCTCAGCCCTTATCAAGGGATCCCCTAGTAAAATTCATTTTCAATTTATTTATAGGCTACCTGCCGTTTGCTGAATATCATCATTCCCCTTCTTATTGAGGCGTAATAAAGGCACCACTACAAAAGTAGAGATGCCTAAAAAAGTGCATATATATGTACTCTTCGCTCCCTACGCCAGTATTAACTGTCAGGTTCTAAGGGTCAGGTTTTACCTTCTCAACACACACGCGTCCCCCTGCAAATTCATTGAATTGTTTTTATTGTACTGATAAAAATGGTCAAATGCAATAATTTTTTGAATCATATGAATTATTCATTAGATCCGAGTGGGATAAAAGGTTTTTAATCGTTAGCGTTGATTCACTTTGAATTATATGAACAAGTTTCTTTTCTCATCTTTCTCATGCTCCTCAAATAACCACCAACCAATTCAATAAAAAACAAGTATTTCTTTTACTTCAAGCCTATTGTGTTGTATCTAAACCCTTTTGTATCATAAAAGAAACAGTCAGCTATGATAAAACGTAGCATAACTCCATAAAAAACCTCTAGCACCGCTCACACATCATCTAAATTTTGCAATCTCGCCAATTGTTGTGAATTTGTATTAACCCCCACAGACTCACTAAATGCCTTTGTCAATTGAACAAAAGGAAAACGCAACCTCACTATTTGATTCGTTAAACTAAAAAAGCACCCGACAAGTTTTTACCTGTCAGGCACTTCTCAAATCATACTATGGGCACTTTTGGGCACTTGTTAGAAAGTACCAAGTCCTAACCCCCTCGTACGATTACTCTTGAATCGCAGCTTCAAGCGCTACAACCATCATGTCTTTGAACGTTGTTTGACGCTCTTCAGAAGATGTTACTTCACCAGTAATAATGTGGTCAGAAACAGTCAGTACTGCTAGCGCTTGACGTCCAAACTTCGCTGCTAGTGTATATAGTGCTGCAGCTTCCATTTCAACTGCTAATACGCCATATTTCGCAAGCTTTTCATTTTGTTCTTCATCTGAATAGAACATGTCGGCAGTGAAGATGTTCCCCACTTTCAAGTTCAAGCCCGCTTCTTTACCAGCATTGTATGCTTTATGAAGTAGATCGAAGTCAGCAGTTGGAGCAAAGTCAATACCGCCGCCCCAGATCACTTGGTTTAAGCGTGAATCTGTAGAAGCCGCTTGAGCTAAAATAACGTCACGCACTTTTACGTCTTTTTGAATCGCCCCGCATGTACCAACACGGATTAATTTTTGTACGCCGTATTCTTGCATAAGTTCCGTTGCATAGATCGAGATAGAAGGTACACCCATACCTGTCCCTTGCACAGATACACGGCGACCTTTGTATGTACCTGTATATCCAAACATGTTACGCACTTCGTTGTAGCATGTTACATCTTCCAAAAATGTTTCTGCGATGAATTTCGCACGAAGCGGATCTCCTGGAAGTAATACGATATCAGCGATTTCGCCTTGTTTAGCAGCAATATGGATACTCATAAATAGTCCCTCATTTCAGTTATTTTCAAGTTAATGATACTTCGTTTTCCTGTTTGATGCAATCGTTAGACGTCTTGCTTTGAAAAGTTAGAGTAGTTTGTTAATTCCTTCTCATGCTTCCTATAATAGATATTTTGTTGCATATAAGTCCCATAATTCATCAAATACAGAAGTGGACATCTCCTCATGTGCCTGCATCTCAATATAAGCCGTTAATTCGTCAAAATCCTCAGCCGCTTTTGGAAAGGCCGGATCATTAAATACAGCTTCTGCAAAACGTCCTTTTTCATCTCTTGCCCCTCTATAGGTTAATACGAAATGGTAGAATGATTTCATCCTCTCTCCTCACTTTCTTTTTAATTGAACTTAGGAATTCATGTTTTGTCAATAACTATTCACATTGTATATGCTATATACCCAAACTTTCTAAAAGGAAAAATAAGAATAGGGATATTTATACTTTTGGACCTTGAAATCTTTTTATAAAAACTAAGAAAAGGAAAACGAATTTTTATAAATGAAGAATCCGCATTACGCTTCTTCCGTTTTTCTGTTGCTATGCTGAACTATTCGCTATCATCCATCCCCTCCTTCTTCTTAACTCTCAGATGTTTCCTGCCAACAAAAAATAAAAAAGACCCCAAACGCGAGGTCTTTTATACTTTATTTAATACTCTACTTCCTGTTATTATTTTGTGCCGCATTAACAGCAGCCGGTTAACTATTTTGTAGCCATAGAAGCCTGGCATTGCACCGGGCTATAATATCTATGAGATATACTATTTGTAACTTCTTTGTTATGTCAAACTGATTTCCTAACATAAATGGAAGAGATTAATTTTCTATTCTTTTTTCAACAATCTATTAGACAATAGTAAACCGATTGCACCAATTACAAGGAAGACAACCGCCCTTACTAACAAATCAAGCGACGAAAGGTCGAAGAAAATAAGCTTTCCAATAGCGAGAATCAACAAGACAAACCCTGTTTTGATCATTAAGTCCATTTTCTGTATTCTCCCCGATAATATAAAACCGGCTGCAAAAGCGAATAATAGACATGTTGTAAATATGACATATAAAAAGTCAGGTAAATAACCAATTTCTGAAATGAAATATGCCATATTCCATAAGTTGACGAGCATAACAAGCCATCCTGTAATCAGCAGCTGCTCAAATCGAGGCTGCAGATATTTTTCATATCGATTATAAATAACCCCTTTATAATAAAGATCTAGGATGAGGACACCCCAGACCCCCATGTAGATAAGATGCATCCCGACCTGCAAAAGGACTTCATCATAGATCGAAACGGAGGTCCAGACAATCAATGTACAAAAGCTCATGATTCCAAGAAGCAGCGCTGGCAGTCCTGCACCTACAATTTTCCGCGGCGCTACTAGAACAGCTGCACAGCTTAGTGCAATAAAGGAAATGGTGAAGTACATTGTGTAGCTGTCAGAGAGATAAAATGTATCTATCTTGGCGATAAATAGGATGATCATCCAAAACGTCGAAATTCTTGTGATTTCTTCCCAATAAATTTTCTTAAGTCCTACAGAAAGAAACGATTCCGCTTTTACCTTCTCACTGTTATAAATCGCTGCGATGAAGTATATGATCGCTAGCAGGTGCAGACAAATTTCAAATGATTCAGCTACTTGGAAGCCGACGTAAATGAAAAATGTCGTAATAGCTAAAATCGCTGTATTTGTAATCTTCATCACAGGTGCTTGAATTCGGACTCCTAGTAAAATACCGACCAAAGCTATTGTTAAGATGATAAACGTCCTCCAATCACCATCCAGCTCCCACGCAAGAAGACCGTTTACAGTACCGATTATCGCTATAGCTGCAAAAATATCAGTTAAATTGTGCTCGCCTCGCTGCTTCATCCAAAAGGCGACAGCAGCTGTTAACGCTGTTGCCAGAGTAAAGAAAATCATCTTTTCTATCTCTGTCCCAGAGAAGACATGCAAAAATGTAACACCTAAAACTCCGAAACTATACAATAGCCCTTCTTGGATTTTCGGCCATTTTCTCTCTTCTTTTGTGAGAATCCAGCCTGCAAAAAATGTCATGACAACAAGCAGCCATCCAAATGGATATACCCAGGAGTCTCCTTCCCCCATCACATAAAGAACCAAAGTGGACAGTCCGGTAAATAAGGCTGTAATATATAGTGCAATCCACTGGTGATGCTTCTTCAGCACGACCTGGATGGCAATAAAGAGAATGACAACAAAGCCAATTACAAGTAGTGAATCAAACTCCATATATTCAAGCAAGTACGGTAGTAGAAGAGAGGTAAACATAACAAAAATCGTCAGCCCCTCGCTGCCTTTCCGGTAACATAAGAAAATACCGTATACAATATAGGCAAGGGCAATAAATAAGGCAGGCAATGTGGACATAACACCGTAAATCAATACTGCCGCGGCTGTTGCCAATACACCGACTGCAAACGAACCGCCGTATAGCGCTGTGTGCATCGCACGTACACTTTTCTTCTTCTTTTCTAAGAGGTATGCCACGCCCGCAAGCCCTATCGAAGCTGCATACGAAAGAATTATTTTCATTCCGTCCGTCAACATACCATAATCACTTATTAATTTCAGCCCCCATAAAATACCTAGCACAAAAATAAACATAAACACTTTAGGCAATATAGCAACAAGCTGTTCCTCAAATGTTCTTTTTGGTTTTGCCGGTACTTTTGGTTCCACTGTCTGTTGTTTCCCTTGTTTAGACAAGACAAGGCCTTCATGCTCACCAGCAGGTTGCTCACTCGGCTTCACGGATACCCCTTTTATCTTCTCTGGCTTCTTGAGAGCTGAGTACACAGTTTGCCGTGAAGGGTCTTTTAATACAGCAAGCTCTTTTCTTAATTGCTGCACTTCCTCTTCAAGGGCTTCGACTCTACGCTGCCATTTTTCATCCATAAATCCACCCTCTTTATCTATAAATTTCCAATTATATTATATCAAAATATGTCTGTACGCTATCGAGTCAAAAGTCATTTTCTAAAGGGTATCAAAAGTATGTGATATCCACTCTTAACCCTATCTGTCACTTTGTTAGTTTCTGTATTCGCCCATCACCTCTTCTGAATAATTTCGTCTCTTATTAAATAACGTTATTTATCTATTGTATTCTGCTTACTAACCGGAATGCATACTGGAATGTCTTGTTAGCCGATCAATTGACATTGATAGCAGAGCAAACAGCAAAGCATTATAAGGGACGTTCATTCAGTGGGAATATTCCCCTTTCCAAAGATTTTATAAGCTAATAAAAAAGAAGAAAGTCCACATCTGCAGACTTTCTTCTTACGATAGCTAGTTCTTACTGTCTGTATGCATTTTTACTCAAATAATGACTTGTACTCTCCGTACCCTTCTTCTTCTAGACGCCCGACTGGTACAAAGCGGAGAGCTGCCGAGTTAATACAGTAGCGCAGTCCCCCAAGCTCTTTGGGACCATCCGGAAATACATGGCCAAGATGTGAATCAGCCGTTTTGCTTCGAACTTCTACACGACGCATACCGAAAGAAGTATCGAAATGTTCCGTAACTTCCGGTGCTTCAATCGGTTTAGAGAATGCTGGCCAGCCACATCCCGCATCGTACTTGTCCTTCGAGCTAAATAAAGGCTTACCAGACACGATATCTACATAGATCCCTTCGTCAAAATGCTGATCAAATTCATTTTGGAACGGTGGCTCAGTACCTTTCTCCTGTGTCACATAATACTGCATGTCTGTCAATTCTTTAAGTCGTTTCTCTTTATCCATTTGAATTCCCCCAATGCTTATCAATAAATGCTGCTCGACCTGACCCGACCGAGTAGCGATTGTAATGTGCTGGATTTTTCTTGTAATAGTGCTGATGGTAATCCTCAGCAGGGTAAAAAGGCTTTGCCTCACGAATTTTCACGGCAATAGGTGCATGGAATTTCCCAGAGGCATCAAGCTCATTCTTTAGACGCTCTGCAATCTCCCGCTGCTCTTCATCATGATAGAAAATAGCCGTCGTATACGATTCTCCCCGATCATAAAACTGGCCGCCCGCATCTGTTGGGTCGATCAGCGTGAAATATAGCTTCACTAAGTCCTCATAAGGATACACTTCTGGATCAAACGTTATTTGGACTGCTTCTAGATGCCCCGTCGTTTCACTGCATACTTGTTCATATGTTGGATTTTCGACATGCCCTCCTGTATATCCTGAAATGACACTCTCAATACCTGGCTGCTCGTCAAACGGCTTGACCATGCACCAAAAGCATCCTCCGGCGAATGTTGCTACTGCCATCTCTATTCCCTCCTATTCTGCTGGAACAACAATTTCCAATACAATATGGTCTTTTGGTAAATCAATCTCCTTCGCTCTTACCCGTGAACCTGATGCAATATTAATGCGTGATAAATCTACAAAAATTTCCTCATCATTCGGGATGACAGTAATCCATGACGGAAATTCAATGGAGTCCTGCATGAGCTTCAGCACTGTTTTAGGCGGGATATTCAGTTTCCCGACATTTACAGCAGTTTGTTTTAAAACAATATTTCCTTCATCAACGACTGGATTGAAATCCATCGCGATCGGGACATCTACACCAAATACTGTCAATGTACTGAAAAGCTGTATTTGGTTATTTACCTCAATTTCAACAGGCAAGGGAGATTTATTGAGGCTATCACCTAAGTACTGCTTGGCGATCGCCTCAAATTCTTTTGCTGTTGTTTGAACTGTAATAACATTTCCATCTACCTCAGCTGGTTTAGGTCTTGCTACATCCTCTGTATCTGCAATTGCTAAATACAGTATCCCTGCTACTGCTAATACGATAGCACCGGCCAATGTAAAAAAGGCCACTTTCCATAAATTCACAACTATCACTCCTCAAACCCAATCCGGCCTGTTGACATTTCTTCAATATCGCATACTTTCATATACTGAATGATTCTCGTCGTCATCCGGTCATATCCACTTGCATTTGGATGAAAGAAATCAGTATGATATACCATTTCCTCATTTGTTTCAAATAAATCAGATGTTGGGACAAAACATGCATTTTGATCATCAGAAGCAATTTGAGCGATAGTCATATTCCATTCATCAATGATTGTTTCAAATGGGGTATACTCATCCGTAATAATGGAGAAAGGATTATAAAATCCGATTAAAATGATTGGCACTTCGCTATTTCGTTTGCGGATTTCCTCTACGATTTTTCTGTAGCGCTTCTCAAACTTCAGCATTTCTTTATCGAACATTTCCTTTTTCAAAGAGAAAAGATCCTTTTTCACAATCTTCATGACATCATTTCCACCCATTGTCACTGTCACTAAATCAGCCTCTGCTAACTCCTCATCATAATGCCCTTTTTTCACAAGCGATAATAGCTGATCACTACGGCGACCATTCTTTCCGCGATTATCAAGCTCTACCTCCGAAACAGCCGGCCATTCTTCAATCGCTTTAGAAAGGCGCTTTGTATAGCCATATTTCCCTGTCTCATCTCCAATACCCCTTGTTAGCGAATCACCTAAGGCCAAATATTGTATTGGCTCGGCATCTGTTTCTTTTCTTGTTCCCCATTCTAATTGGAAAACAGATTCCATCAATTCCTTCAGTTTACTTTTTTCTTCTACTTCCTCTAGCTGCTCGGCAATTTCTTCAGGTGTATAGACCTCTATCTGTTCTGTTTGCTCTTCTACACTTTCTTCATCCGGCGGATTGTTCGCAGGCTGAGCCTCATCTATTGTAATATAATTGCAGCCAGACAGGATGGCTGCAAGAAATGCTGTTGCTAACAATCTCCACATGCTAAAACTCCCTTAACCACGATGTATTTCCATTATAAATACCTACGCGACATATTAAAAGCACGCAATCTTATAAGAAGCCAAAATTACTTTCTATGTCTTTGTTACCCTTATGGCTGAATAAACGGCAGCCAGCCTCACGGAAAATAAGAATCAACTAGAGGGCATATTCTGCTCATCAGCAGTCTCAAACTTAACCTGCTTATCTTTCTACATATTTTTAACTTATCCCCAGGTCATCTGCAACGCATACTTTTTATCTTGCTTTGAAAAACGTACCTAACTCCCTTATCAAAGAAGAACGATAAATAATCGACTTTCCCTATACTCTTCCAAAGGAATTATTTGCGATTTAAGGAAACCTTTATTCTTTTCTATATTATGGTCAGAATTCCTAAAATAAAGCAGGAAATTTCAAAATCCATGCCCCTTATATAAACACCGTAAGTAAACTTGTCTCGTATTCTCCTTGCTGTTATATCATTATCGTATTTTATGAAGGTGTGTGGAGTTTACATAGCACCGGCTCATTCTACCTATACCTGATTCCGAGCAATTATACACTTTTTTATTATGTCAAAATAATATCTACTGCAAAAAAGAGCATCCATTTCTTGTGTCCAAGAAATGTGATACTCTTTGAATAAACTGAGAGCCTAAAAAATTATTCAGTGAATCATCGCTTCTTTTAAAGCTAAGCATTCCTTATCTTTCTACTGTGTTATTCCGCATAGTACATGAAACCAATTGCACCAGGACCTGTATGCGTGCTAATAATAGGTGATGTAAAGGCAATATCAATATCTGTAAAACCTGTTTCCTTTACAAGATCAAGTAACGGATTCCCCATTGTCTGTAACCCCTCTGCATGCGAGAGTCCTACACCCTTTACCACCTTGCCCGCAGTGTCTTTTTGGAACTGTTCAAATAAGTACTTTACAACTTGCTTATGGCTCCGTGCTTTTGATACCGGCGTAAATTCCCCCGTATCCAAGCTTCCGATTGGCTTAATATTCAATAGGGAACCGAACATTGCCTTACCTTTACCAATACGGCCGCCTTTTACCATGTTTTCAAGAGTGTCCAGCACTACAAACAGGCGCGAATTTTTGCGCACTTCATCAACTCGTGCAGCAATTTCTTCAACTGTTCCTCCAGCATTACGTACTTTTGCAGCCTCACGCACCTGAAATGCCAAGGCCCATGCAATATAGCGAGAATCAATGACTGTTACATCTGAATCTGTCATCTCCGCTGCCTGACGTGCGGATTGGACTGTTCCACTCATTCCTCCAGTCATATGAATCGAAATGATTTGGTCGCCATCCTTCCCAAGTTCATCGTATAATTCCTTGAACTTTCCGGGAGCTGGCTGTGACGATTTCGGTAATTCTTTAGAACTTTCCATCAGCTGTAAAAATGATTCCGGTTCAATATCCACCCCATCTATATACGTTTTTCCATCAATTTGAATAGTGAGGGGAACGACGTGTATTTGATATTTTTCAATTTCTGTTTTCGTTAAATCACAAGTTGAATCCGTTACAATATGAATCATTGTTGACACATCCTTTATTCTCTTCACTTTATTATATGTAGTTTAATATTCCCATTCAATATGACAAGTGTCATCCAATATAGACAACCACACACTTTACTCTTGTCTAAGCCATAATTCATTTGTTTCAGGAACCAATTCTATCGCATAATCATCAAATAAATGCTTGCAAGCAAATACTATATCCTGCTTCACCGCAAGCATGACTCCCCCATCATTTGTATTCACAAAATAACGGATAAATAAACGATACGAACCCGGTCTAAAGTCGTCAATCGCCACATGAATAATATCTTTTTCTGTCTGAGGGTGCAGTGTAATTTGCTCGCGGATTTTTTCGACTAGCGCTCGAAGCCTTTCCTCGTCATTCGAGGAGGAAACATAGAAATACTGCTCACACTTGCGCTTTGTTCGTTTGCTTAAATTGTAAATTGGCCGGTTCACTAAATATGCATTCGGTATATATACCAGGCCTTTATCGCCAGTCTGAATCAGTGTACTCCGAAGATTAATGTCTTCCACAATTCCATCAATTTTATTATCCTCTGTAGCAATCCAATCCCCGATTTGAAACGGTTTATCCAAGGCCACACTCATCCCGCCGAATAAATGCCCTAAAGTATCACGGACACCGAATGCAATGGCTACCCCTGTAAGACCAATCCCTGTTAGAAAGCCATTAAGATTAAAATCCCATAGAGATGCAATTGAAAACATTGCTATTACCATGATGAGTACTTTACTGATACGAAGAAAGAACGGTGTTAATAAATCCTGATCCTTTCCCGTATGTACGCGCTCGGGATTTTTCAAATAGAATGTCAGCACATCATAAATCCCTTTGAAAGCATAGTAAAACATGATCGATAAAAAGAAGTTTTTCGTCGATCGATGAGTAAACAGCCATGTTTCGATAAGCACAGACAAACTTAAAATTATGAGCACCGCCATAAAAGCATGCCGAATTGCTTTATTGAATTGTTCAACGATATCAGCGATTACCGGGCTTCCTTTTGCTCGAATAAAACGGCCGAAAAACGAAATACCCGGCTTTAGAATATATCTTTGGACAAGGAAGCCTGCAATGATAATAACAACTGCAATGACCCCATCCATCCATGTCGGCGGCTCAATATTTGGCAGCAGCCATCGGAATGATTCCCACATTAAATTCACCTACTCCAACTAGAATGCGTTAGAATCATAGCATGGCGGCACTGGTTTTCACAATTAATCACAATCAAAAAGTCCCAAACATTGCATTCGTCTGAGACTAAATTTGTCACTTTTATATTTGCTGTCTTATTTTTCGGCAACC
>JAPSKP010000055.1:0-4397 GCA_031181585.1 Lysinibacillus sp. | reverse complement strand
ATCTGAAGATTTCCATGCTTCAAATGATTGTTCGTTGTCCCAATACATGACAACATTCATTTCATCATACTCTTCAAATTGTGTTGAGACTAATACTTCTACACGATGGAAGCCTTCAAACGTTTGCAATGGACCTGGTTTCGCGAACATCGGTGCCATTTTTTCTCCCATTCCCTTTTTCACATGGATTCTGTTTGTTACTGTAATCATAGTAAACTCGTCTCCTTATTAAAAAATCAAACACTTTTAACGAGAATGATTATCATTCAATTTCATTAAATCATATTTGTTACACTAGTGCAACTATTAGCTTCTATAAGTTTCCTCTATCCAAAGCTTCTCCTTTTACAGAATTGAAGCAAAAAGTTGAATCAAAAGTACATCATGCCTTCATTATAAAAGGGCACGTCCATTATAAATGACGCGCCCTTTCTTAGAAATATCATCTGATAACTTTATTTCTCAAACAAAGAAGTTTTGATGTCATATTCTTCCATCTTCTCTTCCACCCATGCCGAATATTGCTCATTTACACGCTCTTCTACCAGCTTCTCACGTGCTTCCTCTTTTGAGGATTCAAAATCAGCTTCCACAGCTTCCTTTTTATCCGTTACTTTAATGATATGATAACCATGTTCCGTCTTCACAGGTGTTTTGCTCACTTCGCCAACTTCCATAGCAAACGCAGCCTTTTCGAACTCTTCTACCATTTGGCCGCTGCTAAAGTATCCTAACTCGCCGCCATTTTCAGCGCTTGCAGTGTCCGTTGAGTAATCATGCGCAAGTTCAGCAAAATCCTCTCCAGCATTCAACTTCTCAAGAACTTCATTTGCAGTTGCTTCATCTTCTACTAGGATATGGCTTGCCTCAACCTGTGCTTCTGTATTAAAGCTTTCTTTATTCTCCTCAAAGTAAGCTTTTACATCTTCATCTGTAATGCCGATATAATCTTCCATTACTTTTAACGTTAACAAATAGTTTTTAATATCTTTCTCAATATCCTCTTTTGTCATGTTAAATTCTTCGAGGCCTTTCAAAAGAGCATCTTCTCCGCCATAAGATTCTGTGTATGTTTTGTATTCTTCTGCTATTTCTTTATCCGATACTTTAATATCTAGCTTTTCTGCTTCCAACTCAACAATTTTATTCGTAACGAGTGAATCTAGTGCAGTTGTTCCATATTGGCTTTGTAATAGTTTATTTAATTCCCCTTCAGTAATCTTTTCGTCATTAACAGTCGCTACAGTGCGAGAATCTCCTCCGTCAGAACATCCGACTAAAAATGCCGATAAAGCAATTGGTGCAGCCACCATTTTTAATATTTTTTTGAAACGCTTCTGATCCATTTTCATTTCCTCCAGCAATTGTATTTCCCTTATATTGTACCAATTTAATGTGTCAGGCATACGTCAAACTATTTTTGGGACTGTTAAACGAAATGTAGTTCCCTGCTCTGAGCTTTCTAATAGCGATAACTCCCCACCGATAGACTGTGCCATCATTTTACTTAACGCCAATCCAAGCCCTAGCCCGCGCACTTTATACTTCTTTTGGTCCCCACGATAAAATCGTTCAAATATAAAAGGTTGTTCTTCGTCAGGAATACCGCAGCCGAGATCTTTCACATCAATTGCGACATCCTTGCCGATAAAGTGTAATGATACACAGATTGTCCCACTTCCGTCCATTGCCTGCTCCGCATTCGTAAGCAAGTTGACTAAAATCTGTTGAACACGAACATGATCTACAGATACATTTGCTCTACTTTGAAGTACCTGTATGTGCAGGTCGATTTGTGGATGAGTTGCACTCCATGTACGGATAATCTCCTCCACCATTTCATTCACCTCATACACATCAATTTTCACAGGCACTGCATCTACAGCAAATGAATTAAAGAAAAGGAGATCCCCTACCATTGTCTTCATTTTTGTCGTTTCATCATAAGCCATTTTAATAAAGTCCTTTGCCTCATCTCCGGTTACGATATCATCTCTCACCGCCTGCAGAAGACCGCTAATGGAAGTAACAGGAGTCTTTAATTCATGCGTAACGCCTGCCAGCAGCTCGGTACGCGTCTTCTCTAGCTGTTCAAGTCGAACAACCATTTCTTTAAATGAAGTTATAAGCTCATCAACTTCCTTCTCCTTTATTTCCTCAGGCAGGGAAATTTGATAAACACCGCTTTCCACTAACTTAGCAGCTGCAGCCACTTCAAGTATCGGCTTGGATAGTCTTTTAGACAGCGTATAGATAGCTCCCCACCCCAGCAAACCGATAATAAGAATGACAAGTGCCAGCAGACCGAACTCCTGGTTCACTTCAGTTAGTTTTTCATTGGCTTCGACAGCAAAAACGTACCCAACGATCTCATCATCAATTATTACACTACGTTTGACGATTGTATAAAGCTTACCCTCATTTTTCATCCGTTGGACAGTGTTTTCATCTTCAATCACTTCGTTAAAGTCAAACGAAAGTCCAGGAGGAAAGGGCCGGTTTGTCGTAACAACTTTCCCTGTCATATCAGTTATATATACGATTGGATTAATTTCCCTCATGAAACCATCTTCATGCCGGTCGATATATGGGTCAACCTGTTCCGGACCTACACCAGCCGCAATATTTGTTATACGACTAACCATTTCCTCAGCTATTAACTCCATCATTTCTACTCTGTGTTCCGTTGTCGTATGGCGAATCCAAATGGCTGAAAGGATGAATAGAATAATAAGCCCGATAGCCAAAGTTAAAACATAATTCCTTGTCCAATGCGTCAGCATAGATATTTTCTTCTTATTCATAGACATGGAATTGATACCCTACCCCGCGTAATGTTCGGATTTCCCCTTCATTTTCTGACCATCCGGCAAGTGCCTTTCGGAGTCGCTTTATGGCTAAATCTACTGCACGATCACTACCTTCATAATCCCATCCCCAAATATGTTCGATCAATTGATCACGTGTAAATGTCCGATTTGGATTCTCAGCCAAAAACAGAAGCACAGACAAGTCTCGCGGCGTCAAATCAACTTCATCCCCATGCAGAAGCACAAGATGCCCATTAAAATCGATCTCTAGGGAACCGAATTTTTGCCTTGTAGAAGCCTGAGGGACACTTCTTCTAAGTACTGCCTTGATACGAGCGACTACTTCATCGGCGATAAATGGTTTTACAATATAATCATCCGCTCCTCCATCAAACCCACCAAGTCGGTATTCTACATCCCCTAATGCTGTCAACATTATGATTGGACAGCGGCTGATCGTGCGTATCTCCTTAAGGATTGTCCAGCCGTCTTTTCCTGGCAGCATAACGTCCAGCAGAACAAGATCCGGCTCGTGCAGTTTGAACATTTCTACTGCTTCATCACCTGTAAAACACTGCACTGCTTGAAATTGCTCTTTAACTATATATGCTTTTAACACCTGGCTAATAGCAAATTCATCTTCTACAATTAATATTTTCTTCATTATGCCCACACCTTCAGCTTTCTTTTGTTCAGTATAACATTTGAATATGTCCAACATATGTCAATGGACTTTAGCTTTCGCTCCTTGTCAGTTATCATTCCAACACACATTTGTTTTACCAGGCAATGTAAGCATTATGTGCAAGAAAGTTTATTTTCGTTACAAATAGACTCCTTTAATTCATTTATAAAAAACATCCTTTTCTCCTAATAATGTTTGGATAATCAATACATATGAAAGTATAATAATGCTAGGAAACTTTAAGGCTATAAAGGAGCTGATCGAATGGCAATGAACATTTCAAATATCCTATCCACCTACGGAAGTAACAATCTGACTACGGCCGCTGCTACTCAACAGAATGTGTCTAATACGAATTTCTCGAACTTTCTTTCAACTGCATTGTCAGGAACAGGCAGCAGCATGCAATCAAATGAAGATTTTCTATTATCCGCTCTATCATCTTCTTCCAATGCCAATTTAGAAAAGTCTTTACTATCTGGTAATTCCTCTATGAACTTGTTTACAGAGTCTTTGACGAATACGGCGGACAATGCAGGAACTGGATTTTCCCCTCCTATAGATTCTGGGAATTCAACAACGATAGACCAGCAAATTCCAGGGACCAGCTATTTCAGTGACATGCTGACTAATTCTCTCCAGTCCCAGGTGACGAGCATGATGACAAATGCCAAGATGCAGCTGGAAAATAATTTGAATATGTATATTGAAAAGACGCAAGGTAGCTCATCGTTTGGTGTACAGGAAACAATTAGCCGTATGCAAAATAATATCTCAACCTTCGACAGCTTTATTGCTGAACGTAAAACAGCAAACAGCTTGCTTGATGCATTGAATGCCAACAGCAGCTTAACTCAATACTTTGTCAATAAAAATAGAACTTCTGCATTTTAAAAGGAAAA
>JAPSKP010000152.1 GCA_031181585.1 Lysinibacillus sp. | reverse complement strand
TATTCCTGTTCAGTACCGTCCGCAAAGCGTACTTCTAATTCTAAATCCGTATAATCTTCTTTCAGATTAAATGCACGAAGCACTTCTGCGATCACTTCATCATCAGCAGTTGATGCATCAAAAGTGAATGCCTGGAAGATTGGTTCTAATCGTGTATAAGCCTCATCGCCAGATACATTTTCACCATTCACATCATCTTCAATAGATGCCTCTACACCTGATTGTTCATTTTCATACTCCGCTTCAAAGCTTTCTGTCATAGAGTATTCGACATCAAGTGAAAAGTGTGTGAAATCAAAGGCGGGATTGGCATTGGATACTGCATTGTTATTGGCACCATTGTTAGTATCATCAGCAGTATTATCTGCAGCACCATTATCCGTTGTACCGGTATTAGAAGTACCATCATTTTGTTCTGTTGGTGCATCCTCAGGTACATCCTTCACTTCTTCGTCATCATTGCCACAAGCCGCCAATAACAACATACTTAGCGGGATTGCCAGCCATTTTGCATTTTTCATATAAAATTCCACCCCTCTATAACTTATTACGATATATCAATACCCTGTCTTCAAAAAAATATACAGACAAATATCATTTTTAGATGTTTGAAAAATAAAAGTAGTCACTCTATTTACGATAAAATAAATCAAAGGGGGAATAGATATGGAATCCGCTATAATTGTTTCTTTTCTAGGAACTGCTATTCTGTTGACATTAATGCCCGGCCCGGACATTTTGTTTGTTATCGCTCAAAGTATTTCTCAGGATGTGAAGGCCGGAATTGTGACAGCATGTGGTCTTTGTACAGGGCTGCTTGTACATATTACAGCTGCTGTATTAGGGATCAGTGCTCTTATTTATAGTTCATCAGCAATCTTTTCTATTGTGAAATTTGCTGGTGCTGCGTATATGCTCTACTTAGCATTCTGTGCCTTCCGAGCAGGTACTAGTTCTGTCCACTTTAGTGAAAAAAGCGCTGTTGCCTACGGAAAGCTATATCAAAAAGGAATTATTATGAATTTGCTAAATCCAAAGGTCTCTCTCTTCTTTTTGGCCCTGCTTCCCCAATTTATACAAGGAAGAACGAACGTGCCTGAACAAATGGTAGTGCTAGGAAGTATATTCTTGGCTCAAGCCCTCTTTATTTTCAGTGTTGCCAGCCTTCTTGCCGGCCGGATTGGTTCATGGCTGACAACAAATCTCTTCCTTTCCATGCATTTACATAAACTAGAACGCTCACTCCTCGCCTTTATTGGGGGAAGCATCGCCTTTTCAGACTATTCCGAGTAGTGAACACCCTCTGCAGATTACAAAAAAATCCGCAAACTTTCTGCATAAGGGCACACAAGCTAATTTTCTGCTAGACAGTCAGCCTGTGTGCCTGCAAAAAGCAAGCGGATTCCACTTTATTTTATTCACCGAAAATCGTTACTATTTCTTCCGATGTTTTGCGTTCTTTTCCTTTTGGGAGCTCATCAAAATAACCAAGCTGCAGCATGGAGATCACTCTCTCTCCCGGCCCTACCTTCATGGCCTCTCGGAACTTCGGCACATCAAGGAAACCAGGTGTCTTCCAGCAGGAGCCGATGCCTTTATCCCACGCAAGGAGTTGAACGTTCTGCAGGAAGCTGGCAGCTGCTCCGTAATCTTCCAGGCGCTCCTTTTGCCGAGCGTCCTCCGGTACAATGACAAACACATATGCTCCTGGTAAAGTAAACTTTTTCATTTGGTTCGACAACTCTTCTGAAGAAAGCTCCTTCCAGCGCGGAATAGCAAGATCACGCAGCAGTTCATGAAGCTTTTCTAGCTCTGGTCCACACGCCACGACTAAACGCCATGGTTCACGATTGCCGTGATTAGGCGCCCACACAGCGTCATTAATAATATTCAGCAAGTCTTCCCGGTCTACAGGCTGGCCATTAAATAATTTAATAGAACGTCGACCGATGACCGCTTCTCTTACAGATAGCGATTGTTCATTCATTTCCAGAATCTCTCCTTAAGGTTTAGAAAGTAAGTTATTGCAAGCAAACGGATTCACTTTTCCTCCAACCAACCTTATCATAATTATAGAAATTTTAAAATATCATTCTCGTCTACTCATTCGGTATCAGTTCCTCTGTAAACTCCTATAATTTCACCTGATTCAGCTACGGACTAGATAGTACCTTTCCATTTTCTTCATGAAAATACATCATCGATTTTATAGAAATAGTATTTAATATTCGGCGTGTATGCCCCCGAATTTTTATACTCGTAATGACGATTTTGACTATCATTTGTATGGGCATGCACATACGGAATCCCATTTCTGATACTTGTAACGATGGTGCTATGATCGATAACACCGTTTCCTTGAAAATCATAAAAAATGACATCACCGATTTGTAAATCAGAGACAGAGGCTGTCTGCTTTGCTGTCAGCCCTGATTTAGAAGTTTCCAAATACCATCTTAAACTATGGGAAACAGACCAGCTGTAGCTCCATGTTTCACTCACATAATGATTACCGCTGCCACTTTTCCAGCCACCTGTAATCCACCAGCCTTTTCCACGATCTGGAGCCCCTCTCATGGGCGCCCCGCCAGCAAATAGGCACTGCGAGATAAAATTCGTGCAATCCACTGCGAATGATGGATAATTTGGATTTCGGTCATCCCACCATTTCTTTGCATATTCCACCGCCGCATTTCGGTTGTAAGTAGGAATTCTTTCTTCCTCCTTTTTCTTTCTTATCTTTTTATATGCCTTATATTTTCCAAATATTTTATAAATTTAAAAAGCAATATACCTCTTCCCAGGTAAATATGCTACATTTAATCAATTACAGCTCAGTGGTATGGTGTAGGGAACAAGCTTCATGTGTTATCAGATAGAACCTGGGGTGATTAGCCTTAGGGAATGCTGACTCAAAATGCAGCTGACTCCTTTTTAATAGCTCTGACCAGACCTCATGATTTGGCAGAGGCTTTCCCGCCTTTTTAGAAAGGTAACAAGAAAAGAAAGATACTTTGGAATATAATTGATAAATTGGGATGTTTGAGACACACAATTCTGCGGATCATTTGTTACAATATGAAGTAAAGAGAAGGTCGCAAGAGGAGATGGTGATATGAAGCAACATGCAGAAAAGGAAATACTCGAGACAACGCCACTTTGTGATAGGAAGGGAAATTTAAATCCTGAGGCAATCGGCTTTGCGCGGAAGCCTCTTATTGACTGTAATTTAAGTGGCCATTTTATGCGCAAAAAGAAGTGGAATTATTGGTGCGTATATGGGGAAGATATTTTATTTTCTGCAACAATCAGTCATCTTGATTATGCTGCTGTTTGCTTCGTCTACTTCCTCGAATATGAAACACAGCGCTATTTTGAAAAAACAATTACTATTCCTTTAGGTACAAAGGTGAAAATGCCTACCCAAGTATTGGAAACAGTAAAATTTGAAAACAGTGAAATGCATATCAATATTACTTATTTAAATGGTGATACACATCTATCCGTCATCAGTAATGATTTTGATGGGGAACGTCTTCACGCTGAACTAACGATTCATCATCCAGCCGATGATGATTCACTCAATGTCGTCATCCCTTGGAATCGCCAGATGTTCCAATTTACAGCGAAGCACCATACCCTTCCAACGACAGGGGTAGTAAAAATCGGCGATCGCCGCTATATTTTCAATGAGGAAGAGAGCTTTGCTGTGCTGGATTATGGTAGAGGGGTATGGCCCCGAGAGGCTGTATGGAACTGGGCCATGGCCAGCCAGCGCCTCCGCGGACGCCGAATTGGGTTGAACTTTGGCGGGAAATGGACAGATGGCACAGGCATGACGGAAAATGCCGTATTTATCGATGGGACGATGATTAAGATTCATGAGGACGTTCTATTTGAATACAATCAACAAAATTTTATGGAGCCCTGGACAATCAAAACTAAATTCAGTGAAATGGTTGAACTAACCTTCACACCGTTTTTCGAGCGGGTTGCAAAAACGGATGCGAAACTTATTCGTTCGGAAGTACATCAAATGATTGGTTATTATAATGGACGAATCCGATTGGAGAACAGCAGCCTGCAGGTTAGACAGATGCTCGGCTGTATAGAGGAACATACCGCGAAGTGGTAAGAATCATTACCCTATCCCTATAGCAAAAGAGGAAGAAAATCTTGTTATGATTTCCTTCCTCCTTTTTCTATGGCTTCACGGTTAAAGACTGCTATTCCCATAGCCAGTCCAATAAGCAAAATTACGCTAAGTGCAATGACAATCGATATGATGAAATTGATCATCAATTCGCCACCCCTACTCCTATTTTTAAAATACGTTCTTGAATTCATCATACCATATACAGTAGT
>JAPSKP010000054.1:8814-21714 GCA_031181585.1 Lysinibacillus sp. | reverse complement strand
TTCATTGTTCTTCCTCCTTCAGCCTCGTCTGCAGTTTCTGTTTGGCCCGGTGAAATGTAACCCGCGCCCAGCTCTCCGTCTTCCCGAACAGCTGGCTGATCTGCCGAAACGACAGCTCCCCGAAAATCCGCAGCGTAAACACTTCCTTGTACGGCTCCTCCAGCCGGTGCAGCGCCTGATGGATCCGGAACACGTTTTCCTTATCCGTCATCAGCTCCTCGATGCGCACACCATCCTGTTCGGGTATGTCCTCGTCAGAAAACCGCTTCTGTTTTTCCAGATAAGTAAAATATGTATTTTTCGCAATCTGACACAGCCATACATGCAGCTTGCACTGACCGTTGAACGACTCGATGCCTTTTAGCGCTTTAAAAAACGTCTCCTGCGTAATCTCCTCGGCAACCTTGTCATTGCGGCTGAGCGAATACACAAAGGCATACACATCCTTGAAATACCGCTCATAAATATCCTCGAACTCCGTCACATTCCACCCTCCTTTCCTACATAAGACCAGGCTACAGGCCATTCGTTACAAAATTGATGGGGAAATTTTTTGCTTGCGATAAGGTATACATGATTGACTGCACATTCCACTACAGGTGGACGCTTTCCCGCTTGAAGCTTTGCTCTGCATCGAAAGCGCAGCGGCAGATGCACTCGCCACCCTGCGTTACATGTGCTTTTTTCTATAAGAGAAAATAGGCGTTATTTCTATTATACTTTGAATCATTAAGTAGGGGAGATATTGGTAGAGAAGAGGATTTCCATAGAAAAGGAGGAGGAGAATGATTTGGCAGCGCCACCAGTAATCAATGGTGAAAAGGGGCAGGCACTTCTCTTGAAGTTATGCCGTTCACGCGTTATAATAGGTACTGTAAGTTGCCAGTGAGTATCTACTCATACGATACTCATTATAGAACAAGTGCGTTTTGTTCTACCCGTACACGACTAGCTCGTGACCCGGACATAGTGCGTATTATACGCCTTCTATCATTCGGGGACGTTACGGATTCGACAGGGATGGTTCAAGCTCTAGTCGCGCGTCGGAGGTCTCGGCTCCGTCATCAACGGAAGTTATATAATAACTGGCAAACAACAAAACTTAGCTTTCGCAGCGTAAGCTCTTAAGCGCTCCGCCTCTGCATCGCCCATGTGCAGTCCGTGGGGCCCAACTTTAGTGGGATACGACCTGCTGGTACCACCTGAGTCAGCGGTAAGAGATTTCCAGGTTAGTGCACAGGACGCCTGTTTGTCGGCATAATGCTGCACGAATCGCAAGTAGACAAACTACACGCGTAGAAGCTGGCGTATTGGAGTTTCTGGACGCGGGTTCGACTCCCGCCGTCTCCATACATAAGAAATCATTGGATTCCTATGAGTGTCAAAACTGTAACTTTAAGTATATCCTTGCCAATCTGGTAAGGATATACTTAATTTTATTTTAGGCAAGATTATACTTGAAAATATTCATAGCGTGTACAATATATATTTAATATATGAAAAAACATAAGGATACTATACTTTCTTAGATAATATGTGATTTCAATAAGTTGCAGGGTGACTTAAATTTTGTGGGTTAAAGAGTGACCTCATCAAAAAGTGTAGAGCCACTCGAATTGAGTTTACTCACCCCTACATCTAACTAAATGTAAAAGTCTGAGCAATAAAAGCAATGGGCATTTAATTTGATAATAGTTATGTGGTCTATTGTTATTTAAAACCATAGGTTAAGCGATCAAATGGATTAAGACAAAAAAGATGAAAACCTTTTTTGTTTCTTAATCATTTAATCGCTTATTTTATTAAGTAAAGTAGAAGCTGATAAGCCTATCTCTACTTGAATACTATATTGAAATATTTACTTATATTTATCAGCAGGATTCCGATAAGTTTTTGAAGGTGTTAAGGTAGTATTAGTGGTTTTTGAGCTCCACTGATTAAGTGTAGAGCCTTCTTTATGTTTTTGTTCTTTGTACCGTCGATTTTCAGCTATGGTAGGTAGCTGGTTATTTAGTAAATCCTCAAGGTTATTTACATCTTTTATTGTGATGTTTGGAATTTTTAAAATCTATGTTAAATACTTTCGTTGTCCCTCGGAAGAGCTAAGTAAGTGTATCTTACCTTTTTGCTTTTAATAATTTATTTGTTAATTTAACGAAGCGCGTAGCTCGTCTTTTTAGTGGCAAAACAGTACGTAGGACTTCGATAAATAATAATTTTAAATCTTCTTCGATGTGGATTTCATGTTGGCGGTTTTGGAAGTGTGTGTTGCTGTCAACTTGTGAGGAAGTACCAGCAAATTGAATGAAGCGAGTGATACAATCTGATCCCAATTTTAATAATGCTGTAGTCTGAGTGTTAAGAATGAGCCAATTTTCTTTATAATTTTTTGTGATTACATAACTTACAGTTTTCAAAGAATTCATGTGAATTTGATGGTATGTACGACGTAATATCCTAGTTCAAGAACGAGTTAATCAAGTGAGGTGAAGTAGTGGGCTTGATTAGCGAATCTGTAGATTGGCTTGAATGCTAGCAATCACTTGATATATAAGCACTGCTATTTTATTTTTAACAGCGTCGTGACCAATTATTTCACGATTAAAAGGTTGTGAGTTCCATTTAAAATGATTGGTTTTTAAAACGAAAATAAGGACATAAAATAATTGTAAACAATTTCAAAAAAATATGTTAATATTAATATTGTGAATATTCAATAATAAATGAGTGATTATTTTTACTTTAAAAAACTAACTAGTCAGTTTATTAAAAGGAGTGGATATTTTTTGATCCAATTATTATTAAAAAGGGCAAACGGATTAAAAATAATGCTGAAAATAAATAAAAGGTTTATTTTCTTTGCAATTGCAGCGCTTTTTCTTTATTTGACAAATCAATTCTATATGCTAGGACAAATAAATAAGTTACTTGAGTTAACCAATTCAACAGTTCTTTTAGCCAGTGTATTAATGGTTATGGTGATACCAAGATTAATAATCCTTCCCATAGCGGGATTTATAACAGATAAATATAATGAGCGAATTATCATGTTATTTGGATTTATAGGACTGGCAATATTGACAGGATCAATGGGAATTATTGAATACATGAATCTTCTTTCAATAAAAGTATTAATGGTATTTGCAGGGATGTTTGGAGGTATAAGTGCAATTATTTTACCTTCAACTTACTCAATAATCCCTAAAATTGTTAACTATAGCAATCTACCAAAAGCTAATGCTGTTGTTCAATTAATTAACCAATTGTCGATTTTTATAGGGCCAGCAATTGCTGGTATATTATTAGGGTTTATAAAATTGGAATATTACTATGTAATCCTTGGGGTTGTAATGTTATTATCTGTGATTCTAATCTACTATTGTAAATCTGATTCGAACGAGATGGGATTAGAAAAGGCTGATCAAGTAGAAAAAATTGCATTAGTTGATAAAAATATTAAAGGTTACAGGTTAATTTTAGGCACACCCATTTTGGTAATATTGTTATTATTTACTGCAATATTAAATTTAGGGGTTGCAGGACCACAGCAAATAGGGCTTCCTATATTGATTGATAAAGAATTAAATTTAGGAACTAAAGAGTTAGGGTATTTACTATCGATTTTAGGATTAGGATCAATTGTGGGTTCTGCGCTTATTGGCTTTTATGGTAAGAAAATAAATTTATTACTTTCATTATCTATATTAAGTATGTTTTTTAGTCTGTTATGGGCATTTATTGTAAAACCAGAAAAATTTATAATTATTTGTGTCTTGTTAGCTTTGTCAGGTGTACTAGTAGGAAGCATTAATGTTATTTTTATTACCTTGCTTCAACTTCATAGTCCACAGGATATTTTAGGTAAAGTAATGAGTATACAATTAATGGGCTCAGTTGGATTACAACCGCTATCGTTTTTCATTACTGGAATTATAATAGACAACTATAGCTTACAAACTGTCTTTCTATTAGGTGGTATTAGTATTTTTATTATCTCTCTAATTTTAATCATCACTTTTCTAAAAGGTAAGAAGATACAAAAAAATAAAAAAAAGGAAAAAAATGTTGACTGTTTTTTCTGAAAAATGTTAAAGTTTATATAGAAACGGAATAGTCAGTTTTTATTCATTTACTATTTTATCTACTAAAGGGAGATTGGAATGCCTAAATTATCAGAGGATAAAAAATTAGAAAGAAAAAAGAAGATTTTAGATGCTGCTCTTAGTGAATTCTCTGAAAAAGGATATTCTGCAACATCTGTAGATGACATTATTAATAGAGCTGATATTAGTAAAGGCTTAATATATACTTATTTTAAAAGTAAAGAGGAAATCTTTTTGCAATTAGCTGAATATTGGGAAGAAATCACGGACCAAAGAAAAGTATTAAATTTAGAATTCTCTCAAAAATATACTTTAACAGATAAATTAATAACAGCATGGGATGCAATTGTCGATACATGGACTTTAGAAAATTTGCAGTTTGCACGTATGCAATTTGAATTTTGGCTCGAGTCTTCCAAAATACCAAAATTAAAAGAAATAATGGGGAAAAAATCAAACAATAGCTTTCTTCTAGTTGAAAACTTAATCATAGAACATAACCCATTAATAGATAGATGTTTGCTAAATGCATTTGTTAGGTTATGGTGGGCGCAAGTAGATGGTTTAGTAATTTATTTTGTAAGTCATTCGAAACTACCAGAACGTAAAGAAATGGAGAATATAAAAGAAATAATAAAAAAAATGTGCGAAATCCTAGAATAACTTCAGCTTATTTAAAGGAGGTGATACATATGAAAAAGCAAACAAGCAATCAGCCAAAACCGCTTACAGTAGAAGAGCTAGTTAAGCTAGAGGCAGATCGTAATGTAATTCGTTGTGTTATTCGCTGCTAGTATTAGTTTAATTTTAATTTAAGGAGGTGATACATATGAAAAAGCAAACAAACAATCAGCCAAAACCGCTTACGGTAGAAGAGTTAGTTAAGCTAGAGGCAGATCGTAATGTAATTCGTTGTGTTATTCGCTGCTAGTATTAGCTTAATTTTAATTTAAGGAGGTGATACATATGAAAAAGCAAACAAGCAATCAGCCAAAACCGCTTACAGTAGAAGAGCTAGTTAAGCTAGAGGCAGATCGTAATGTAATTCGTTGTGTTATCCGCTGCTAAATAGCTAATAGACAGAAGGAGCTGCAACTCCTTCTGTTTTAATATATGGGGTGATCGTTTGTTCTTTACAGAAATTTTATACTTATTATTATACATTATTTTAATGATCATAATCCATGAATTTGGTCATGCAATAGCAATGTTATTAATAGGAGGTAAAATTAAGGGATTTGAGCTTTCCTATTCTTCTGTTAAAGGGAAATTTGAATACCCAAAAAAAATTAATACCTTAAAATATCTGTTTTTTACTCTAAACGGAGTTATATTTCAATTATTGTTTTCTTTAATTGTAATTATTATATGGAAAAGTTCATTATTAAGTATTTTTGCTATTTTTTATTTATGTGTTATAGCAATTAATTTTGTTCCGTTATCAATTACGGACGGTTCATTTGTATATAAAATATATCCGACTATCAAATTGAAATTTTTACTATGGTTAATAACCGCCATATTGATTATTTTATCATCAATTGGAATTTTAATTCTATGGGGAAGTAGTTACTGTTTAAAATGGATGATGACTGCTATTTATTTACTACTTCTCACAATGTCTTTAAGAAGAATTAGATATCTATATTTGGAGGATAAGAGAATTGACCACAGTATATGAAATAGTATCAAAAGATAATGAAAAAATAATATTAAAAGATATAGAAAATAATTCATATTATAAGATTGAAAATACTATGCAATCCAATGTAAATGTTAGTCCTTTTTTGGAAGATGTAAAACCTATATTCAACTATATACTTTTAGATGATAATCCAGATGTAATTTTATTTGGTATTCCATTTAATCAAGGAAGTCGAGCTCCTTTATCTCAGGTTAATGAATTCCCTCAATTGTTAAGAGAAGCTTCTCTAAAGTTGACGCAATTAAATCATTATCCTAAACCAACATCCTTAAATTTTTTTGAATTAGATACTCAACAAACAATAGATTGTGGAAGAGTATTAGATTTAGGGAATATAAAAAAAATTGAAAATCAGAGTGAGAGGGATTCCATTCGAAAAGTTACTGATTATTGTTTGGCATCAACATTACCCTTTATATGTATTGGTGGCGATCATTCTTATACATATGATGTTATTTCTTCGTTCTCTAAATTGGATAAAAAAATTGTGATTTGGGTACTTGATGCACACAATGACTTGTTCGGTAATTCGGAAAAATTAGATCATGGTAACGTTTTTTTGAATATTGCACAATTACCGTTTGTTGAAGCTATTATTCAAATTGGTAGTAGGGGTTTTCGAACGAATAGTCAGTTGATTCAACACCCGAAAGTAATTCAAATTACAAAAAAACAATCAACAAAGGATAAAATAGAAGAATTATTAGACAAATATAAAAATTTAGATTCCTATTTATCGATTGATATGGACGCTTTAGATCCTATTTATTTTCCCTATGTTGATTTCAGAGTTCCTAATGGTTTTGATAAAGATGAATTATTAGAGATAATAAATTTAATCTTTAATCATTCCAATATAAAGGCTGTGGACATTGTTGAAGGAACAGTTGGGGGTATTAGTAATAGGGGAGATTACGACATTCCAGTACATTTATTAATCAGAATATTAAATAACTTTTTTCATCAGAAAAGGAGTGATAAATAAATGATATCTACAAACAAATTAAAGTTTGATTATTTAATAGCATTCTCCAATATCATAAAGGAATTGAGATACTTTGGTACCTATAATCCGGTGGAAGTATTTGATAAGTATTCTGAGTATGTAGCAATTTGTGATCAATATAGAATAAATAATAATCTTCATAATGGATTTAAAAAGACAGAGGGATTTAGTATTGAAAACCTTAAACAATTATATGCGGAAACTGGATTTGCTATAATTGGTATGCATTATGGAGCATATCGACCAGCACAATACATTATTACTGACGAATTAAAAAAGGTCCATCCTAATAAGAAAATTTTAATAGTCGTCGATGAAGAATCTTTTAAAAGTGAAAGTGCTTCTGAAGAAGTAGTAAAAACTTATAAAAGACAAAATATAGAGATGGTAATTGCAGAAAAATCAAATACGGCACTTAAAATAGTACGTCATTTAAAAAGTGGAGGAATAGTAATCCTTTATTTAGATGGAATGACAGGTTACGGGGAAGATAAGTATCCTATTCAATTACCGTTTATAAGTTCAGAAATTAAAATAAGAAGTGGGATATTTAGATTATTGGAAAAAGTAAAGGTTCCGATAGTAGGAGTTATCACTCCTGAATTAGATGAAATTTTAATTTCACTTCCGATCAATACTGATAATGTAATTTCTACTGCATCAAATGTATTAAGTTTTTTCAGACCAACTTTATTAAAAGACCCTGGTCTCTGGAGACTGTGGTATAGACATCATATGTTTTCTGAAAACTACCCAATTGTTTCCCATTACTTTAACGGGAATAAGGATAATTTAAACGAAAATAAGGATAATGAAGATTGGATTTGTGAAGACCTTTCGCCAAATTTAATATTGAACAAAGAAACAGGTGATATTTATCAAAAAGTGGGAAATTATTGACGATAATATAGTTTTATATGACAGAGTAAGTGGAGAATTAACAAACTTAAAACATTCTAAAATAGTAAGAAAAAAAATAACCTATAAATATTGGGATTACTTAGCTTGGGCAGTAGCTACTATTCCGAACAATAGAGTGTTATCTATAGGATTTGGAGCTGGAACTTTTGTTCAGTTATTAGAAAAATGGCGAGTCCCCTCAAGTGGCATCGGGCTGGAGATAGATGATAGTTTCGATGATTTTAATAAGTTATATGCTGATTATGATATAAAATACGGTGATTTTAGAGATACATTACAAAATATCCATTCAGATTTCGATACAATTATAGTAGATGTCTATAATGAATATGGATATGTAGAAGAAGCCTATGACTCTAAATGGATAGAAAAGTATCTGGCCTTAAAGAAAAAAGATGGTATAGTAATATTACATTGTTTGGATATTTTAGGTACCTTGACAGCTGCAGATATATCAGTTCCAAAGTGTCCAACAATACTTAATTCTTTAATAAGTTCAGTAAGAAAACTTACAAATGATGAATTATATATTGTACCACTTTGGACAAGTTACTTACTCTGGATTGGTCCTTTTCCTAAAAAAATAGAGACAAACGTAGCGGAATTAAAATGGTTAGACACATTTTTCAGGCTTCGAGTGTGTCCAGTAGATGTTCTTGATCAAGACTTACTTATTCTTGATACTCCCTGGTCATATCAAAAGTTAGAACAAGTTAATTCTTCTATTGTGGAATCTTTAAAAGAGCAAGATTGCACTGAATACAATAAATACTCTAATTTTATAAAAATATTAAGTAATGTTTTGCAAAAAGAACCAACTATAGATAAAATTAACTTAAGTTTAGATATGTTAGAAAAAATAAATATTGATTCAAATGCTAAAATACATCTATATAGCTTTTTATTAGCAATGAAAGAAGAATGGATAATGGCTGAAGATGTTTTAGATGATAACAAATTAACTATTAAAATTTAAAAGAAAAGTATGAGAGTAGGATTAAAATTAACGATAAAGTTATTCCATTGAAGTACGCAATTAAATACGAAAAATAAAATGGAATTGGAATTCGATAAAACAGAGATATGTATTATGAATACCAAGCAATAAAGCAAGAAAACTATTGTTGTATTGCTAATTAAATTTAATGATAAGGCAGCTCTATCAGTCTGAATTATTCCGACTGGTAGAGCTGTGTTTTTGTATATAAAATTATTGTTCAAGATATAAGGATAGGCTGATATATAAATTATAGATAACATTGCATGAAAGAAAGAATCCTAGGTAATGCTATTTTTACAGTTTGCTCATAGTAAAAATAAACCATATATGAAATGGAGATGCATTATAAGTTGGAAAGAAGTTGAATTGAACCAATTGGAACAATTAATATAGAGTCTCTTAGCAGTTATATCTCTAGATTAGCAAATGTCCACTGCGTAACAGTGGCTGATATTATAAATCAGTTGATTGCACCTCTAGGAGAGAAACCCAGAAACAACGATGAATCTCCAAGAATGGGTTCCAGAACAGAGAAGTCTATAGTTGCTAGTTGAAACTTTAATATCTCTTTGTTTAATCTATATCGCGGGTTTAATGACCAGTTCACTTACATCGACATACTCAGGCTGTTCCAGCGCATAGATGATAGCACGGGCTATAGCCGTTGCTGGGAGAGTGGTACGGCGGTATTCCTTCATGATTTCCTTTGCCTCGTTGTCGGTAATGCTCTCGGCTAGTTCTGATTCCGTTACGCCTGGCGATACAAGGGTTACACGGATGCCTTGCCCTGCAGTCTCTTGCCGGAGTCCATCCGTTATGGCACGTACGGCATATTTGGTCGCGCAGTAGACAGCTGCTGTCGGGCTCACTTCGTAGGCACCGATGGAAGCGATATTGATGAAATGTCCGAAACCTTGTTTTTTCATGACGGGAAGACCTGCGGCAATGCCATGGAGGACACCGCGAATATTGACATCGATCATCCGGTTCCATTCCTCGATCTTCAGTGCTTCCAGCGAAGAGAGCGGCATCACCCCTGCATTGTTGATCACCGCGTCCACTCGTCCAAAACGACTTTGAGCTGCTTCAATGATCGCCTGCATCTGTTCCAGTTCCGTTACATCGAGCCGCTGGACGACTACAGAACCGCCATCCGCCTGAATGTCGGATGCCAATGTCTCCAGTCTTTCTAAACGTCTTGCCCCGATGACAACATGAGCGCCTAGACTTGCGAGTAGTCGAGCTGTTGTTTCACCGATTCCGCTGCTTGCTCCTGTAATCACCACTACTTTTCCATTAAGTGCAGACATCATTTGTTGCCCCCTTCACTAGTTTTTTCTAAATAGAGCACCATACCTGCATGGTAAAGTACACCTTCGATAAAATCACCGTCAGCAGTAAAGCCTGTATCATCGACATATTCGATATGATTGCCTTCGATAGTATAGCTGCCTTGATAGGCGCTTTTTTTGCTGCCGCGTGCTTCGTCGTACCGTCCGTTCGGAAGCAGCTCGTGCCGGATATGGCCGTCCGCGGTTACCCAGATGCCTGTATAGGGATGTAAATCAGCATGTTCTTTTTTCATTTCATTATCTCCTTCCACATGTAAACGATAGGCAGCACTAAAACCTAGATAGAATGAAAGCGGTCGAAGAGCATAAATGAAACTTGCTCCATTTTTGTACCATCTCATTGAAGTGCCTGCCCATACACACATTATGAACTTCAGTGCCAAAGGGGAGGTAGCCGGTATTTATGAAATAATTGCCTAATCCTCCAATAAAATATAGTATAGTGAATAACAAGTCCATACGTGTTGATGGAAAAGGTGGAGGAACGGCCATGGAGCGGATTAAGGAATTAGCAGAGTTGATTGAGAGAAACGTAACGGTGGATGGGACGTCTGAGACAGCTATACCAGGCTTGCGGTTTGTTCGTACCTCCCGCGTTTCTGAGCCTGTTTACTCTGTTTATGAACCTTCCCTATGCATTGTGGCTCAGGGAACAAAATTGGTCATGCTCGGTGAAGAAAGCTATCAGTACGATTCGGCCAGTTATTTGACTGCGTCTGTTCATCTGCCGATTACAGGACAGGTCGTGGCGGCTTCACCTGAAGAACCTTATTTATGTGTCAATTTGCAGCTTGATATGAATCAGATTTTCGAAGTCATTCAATCATCGAATCAAGGAATGTCCAGTGAATTCACAGGACGCGGTCTGGAAATCACCCTTATAAACGAATCACTCCTGGAAGCGGTATTACGGCTGATTAGGCTGCTGGAGACTCCGCAGGATATACCGGTCCTTGCCGCAAGTATGAAGCGCGAGATCATTTACCGAATTCTACAGAATGATGAGAATAATTCCTTGAAGCACTTTGCCCTTGTAGGCAGTCAGGCCCAGCGCATCGCAAAGGTGATTGGGGTATTGAACCGCGAATTCGCTCAGCCCTTAAAGGTGGACGACTTAGCGAAAGAGGCCAGCATGAGCGCTTCATCCTTCTATCACCATTTCAAGGAAATCACGGGCATGAGCCCGATCCAGTATCAGAAACAGCTTCGCCTGCAGGAAGCACGCCGAATGCTTTTAACGGAAAGCATGGAAGCGGCTGAAGCAGCGTTCCAGGTAGGCTATGAAAGCCCGTCGCATTTCAGCCGGGAATACAGCCGCAAGTTTGGCCTGCCCCCAATGAAAGACATACAACGTTTGCGGGAAATGTTTTAACAACCACTATTCTTCTTGAAATTTATTAGGAATCATGACTTGTTCATGGTTCTTTTATTTTTTGATGTTAAATAGACAGAAATAAAGAGAATGGCAAATGAGGAATAACCTAAAACGCTCCTGCAAACCAGCAGGAGCGTTTTTTGGTTTTTGGTTAATTTTAGAAAATATGCAACTTTTTATTTCCAAATTACGTATAATGAAAATGTAAACAGATGTTTTACGAAAAAGAGACAGGGGGATGTAGAATGGGTACTTTCAAAAAGGCGGGTGTATTGCTATCCGCTACAGCGCTGTCGGTTGGCTTATTGGCACCGATGGCAAGCGCTTCAGCGTTGGGAAATGAGCGGATGGAGACATTGCCGATTCAAGTGGCGCAGACGAATGCAACGGTAACAAAGAATGATTTAATGAAGCGTTTTCGGGAGCTGTTTCCAGATGGGTTCCCAAATGTAACGGAAAAGGATTTTTATATGGGGACAGGCTACTCGGATCCTAAAGACCCTACGGTGCGTTATGAGCTTAGTTTCTCAAGGAACGTCGGGAACCGTCATGAATATGGAAGCTTAACATTTGTTGGAGAGAAGCTGGAGTTGGAGCAATTCCATTACCAGCCACTCAATTCAAAGGATGTATTGTTCCCGGCAAAATATACAAAAGGGGAAGCGCAAAAAGCGGCGGATGAGTTTATTAAAAAGTTCGATAAAGCCGGAGAGTATGAGCTTGTACCAGATGAATACAATTATTATTCATCGTCTCTTTTAACGCAGCCGGTTCAATACATGTTTACGTATACGAAGAAAAAGTCTGGTGTACCGATTTCCGATCAATCTATCAATATCGGTGTATTAGGGGATGGCACAGTAGCATCTTATTATAAAACACAAACTGCAGCAGGTAATTTTACGTATGATGATCTGTCCAAGAAACAAAGTGAAGCCGATATGGCCAAACGTTTACAGGATGCATTGAAGGCGCAGTTGTCATACAGGATTGAAACGGATTATGCAACAGGCAATCATACAGTAAAGCTTGTGTATCAGCCGAATAGCCAGATTAGATCAGGTGTCCATGCTGTTACCGGGCAATGGCTGACAACGGAAGGGCTGTCCTCCACGTTATCCAACCCAACGATTACACCGATTGTGACGGCACCTTTAGCGGCAAAACAGCCGAACATTACAGCAGGGCAGGCACAGGCGCTGGCGGAGAAGGTGCTTGCAACAGATCAGAAAGGCGTTAAGCTAAAAATCGAATCCATTAATGAAACAACAACAGAGACTGGTAAGGCAGTATATAACATTAACTATATGTATCACTATGCAAATGGCGGGACAGGCACTGAATTAAAAATTGATAAAAAAACAGGGGAAATTATTAAATATAGCGATATTAAAAGCAGCCTCGAAATAGAAGATGATAGCAGTAAGTCGGAAGTGGA
>JAPSKP010000054.1:0-8714 GCA_031181585.1 Lysinibacillus sp. | reverse complement strand
TCTGTCACACATATGTATTATGAACCGGGAGATCATGAGAATGAAGCGACGGATCAATCGTTTACGGATATTACGCCGGGTCATCCTTTGTATCAATATGTCACACTTGCAGTAAAAATGGGTATGCTTGATGCGTCCACTAAAACGTTCAATGCGACTGCCTCCCTTTCCAACCAGGAACTGGCAAAATGGGGAGTTGGCATGCTGAAGCTACATAACGTAGCGCAGCTTCGCGATATATATGGGCTGAATTACAGTGATGCTGGACAAGTAGATCAGGACCTGCGCGGCTATGTGGCATTAGCGTATGGAATGGGATTACTAGAAGCGCAAAATAATGAGCTGAAGCCAAAAAGTGAAGTAACGTATGCACAGTTGGCACAAGTGACCATTCGTTTAGCCCATAAAATGAATGAATACCAAATCGACAACTATTAATCAGTGCAGAGATGAGCAAAGGGTCCGATAAGCCAGAATCACCGATTTCTAAACCATCAAAAGGAGCAGCACCGAGCTGCTCCTTTTAGTAATCTATTCTAGAAAACTATCATTTTCTAGGATCTACATAATCCGGATAATCCGTAATGATGGCATCAACGCCCATATCGAATAGGAAGTCTGCTGCTTCTTGGCTTCGTACTGTCCATGAACCGATCTGCATGTCTAGAGCATGTACCTGGTCTACTAATTCTTCCGTTACAATGCCGTAACTAGGGTTAAACCAATCTGCATATGTTGAAAATTCCTGTAAGGCTTCTACTGTTGTGTGTGCACGGTTGGAAGTTAATACACCAATCGGCACTTTAGGAAGAAGCTTGTCCATTTTTTTCATCGATTCAAAGTTGAAGGATTGAAGAATGATTTTTTCATTTTGCGGTTTATGGAGATTCCGTTCTTTTAACGCAGCTGCTACTTGTTCTTCGATACCAGGGTACAGCTCAGGCGCTTTTAATTCGATTAGAATGCCGGTTTTCCCGTGGTAACGATCAAGGATTTCTTCGAATGTCGGGATTTGTTCTCCTGCGAACTGTTCCGCTTTCCAGCTGCCTGCATCAAGACTTCTGAGCTGTTCAAATGTTAGATCTCCTACTTTTCCTGTTCCGTCTGTTGTGCGGTCAACGGTTGTATCGTGAATCACTACTAATTTGCCGTCTTTACTTCTTTGGAGATCGATTTCAATATAATCGGCTTTCATCTTCACTGCCAGGTCAAAACCGGCCATTGTATTTTCAGGTGCATAACCTGTTGCCCCGCGATGTGCTACATTTTCCACCTGTTTTCTTTCGCCTGGTGTTGGTCCTTCTGCGAATCCCTGGCTGAGTGGACTGAATAGTAATGATAAGGCCACTCCTGTACCGATTAATAGTTTTTTGCTCATTTCTCCATCTCCCATCTGAAATATGATACAAATTTAGTTTAAAAGAAAGATGTTAAACGGAGATGTAGAGAGGTTGGTAGTTTCATAAAGAGTATGTAAACGAAATTTAGTCTTTATTCTTACGATTGTTTACAAATCAGCTAATCGAATAGATGTGCTGTAATTCCGTATTTTGTAAAATATCCAAGATAAATTTTTGTATTTCGGGATACTTATTATTTTATAAATGGTAAGTAGACTTGATACGTATCCTTCAACTGCTTATTGCTCATGAACCGTCCAGGTGGAGGGGTGAATTACTTCCAATAATCGGCTCTTGCCGTCTCCGTGCATAAAATGCAAGCAAAAGCTTCCACACCTTTCTTCAAGAGAAGAATCGTATAATTAGTACGCAAAGGTCACATAGACTTTTGTGCTTTTGTATAATGAGCTTAGTGAAAAAATGAAGGAGGACAAGTAATTGTTACGAGCACAGCACACACCGAATATTGCGGGGGTATTATTGACGGGGGATTTTGATGATTTTTATTCACTGTACGATGCGTTACATAGTATTTTAGGGCATATAGAGGAGCTTGAAGTTCCAGAGGGAGCAGCAGTACGTGTACTCGGTTTTTGCTATGATGTTCGCCACGCGTTTATGGGCAATCGAGGAGCTGGTTTTAAAAACCACGGTTTGGAGGAAGAGCAAATGCGGTTTTTATCGTTGGTCGGTCCGAAGCAAAATTTGTTTTTATCGTTTGAGACGCTTTGGCCGGAAATGCTATTTGTCGTTTTCTCCTTGGAGGAATATATTCGGTATTATGTGCAACGGATGAAAGCGACGATTTGGGATCCGAATGTTGCACTGGTACGTAACCTCCAGGCAACTATCTATAAGTTAGTCGAAGAGACTGTGACGAAGAACCAATTTGCCAGCTTTAAAAAATGGATTGATCCATATTTTATTTCGCCTATTGTCTTCCCTCAATACATCGATTATTTAAACGGTGAGTGGGTGAAATTGACACGTGACGAACGTGAAAAGAAACTTACTATTTTTGCAAAGCGTACTTGCCAAGTTACAGCGGATTATGAGCGCCAACAAAAAAAGCTGCTAGAGGCTGCAATAGAATATGAATGTGATCCAGGAGAGTTAAGGTTCCCTACAGATTTTTATGATGATATTGAATGGTAGGGAAATGGAGATTAAATATGAAAATAAAGGTAAATTGTTTTGTATGTTATGCATTTATAGACTAGGGAAGATCTCTTTTCTGGGGTTGGTTGTAGTGACTTAACTCTACCGGGAAAGGGTCTTCCTTTTTCTATGTCTACAGTTATTTATACAAACTATTTTATACTTTCCGTTTTTTATATAAGAGGGACTCTATTTATTATTGCATGAATAATATTGAAATTGTATTGACAATCAAATGTTCAGACCATACTATTGAAAATAATTATCATTATCAAATTTGGAGGAATAACTTTTTATGATAAACCCAAAAAATAAAAAACGATTTATACTTATGTCTGTAATGGTTCTTATTTTAACTATAGCTTTACTTGGTTGTTCAAGTGAATCCGCAGAAAATGAAAAATCTGAATCAGCTTCTGAAAGTGACAATATGATTACGTTTGCTTGGCCAAGAGATATAGGTGAAATGAATCCGCATATCTATAATCCGTCTCAATTATTTGCTCAATCTATGGTATATGAATCTTTAGTTAGCTACCAAGATGGGGGAGAACTAAAACCGCATTTAGCAGAGTCATGGGAGATTTCCGAAGATGGAAAAGAATATTTGTTTCATTTACGTCAAGATGTGAAATTTACTGATGGCTCAAGTTTTAATGCAGAAATTGTGAAGAAGAACTTCGATGCAATATTAACAAATGTAGATGTACACAGTTGGTTAGGATTTATTTCGAAGATAGCAAAAACAGAGGTTATCGATGAGTATACATTTAAATTAACATTAACAGAAGCGTATTACCCTACTATTCAGGAATTAGCTGTTGTACGCCCAGTACGATTTCTAGGGGAAGCTGGTTTCCCTCAAGACGGTGACACTTCAAAAGGTGTAGAAAAGCCAGTTGGGACAGGTCCATGGGTGTTGGAAGAATATAAAGTAGATGAATTTGCTGTTTTCAAACGTAACGAAGAGTATTGGGGAGAGCTTCCAAGTGTAGAGAGAATTAAAGTTAAAGTTATTCCGGATGCTGAAACACGCGTACTTGCTTTCGAAAAAGGGGAATTAGATCTTATTTATGGTGAGGGTGTTATCAGTATAGATTCTTTTAAGCAGTTGGAAGCCACAGATTCCTATGAGACTAGCATTTCTGAACCGGTCGCTACTAGACAGCTAGTTATGAACACGAATAAAGAACAGCTTTCGGATTTACGTGTTCGTCAAGCATTACATTATGGATTTAATAAACAAGCAATGGTTGAGGGTGTGACCTCTGGTATGGAAGAGAAGGCTGATTATATCTTACCAACAAACTTGCCCTACACTTCAAATGTGGAAGTAACCACGATTGACTATAATATTGAAAAAGCAAAACAATTATTAGATGAAGCAGGCTGGAAGTTGCCGAAAGGTAAAAATATTCGAGAAAAAGATGGGAAGCCATTTGAAGTGGAGTTAATGTATAACTCTGCTGAATCCATTCAAAAAACAATGGCTGAAACATTACAATCTGAGTGGGCAGGATTAGGTGTAAAATTAAATATTGTTGGGGTTGAGCTTACCACTCAAGTCGAAAGATTCAAAGCGAATGAGTTTGATGTGAACTTCTTTAGTAACTACGGTGCTCCATATGACCCGCATACTTTCGTAAACATAGTTGCTACGGAAGGTTTTGGATTTAAAGAAGCTATTTCAGCTTATCCTAATAAAGAAGAATTACTGAACCAAATCGCTAAAGTTAAACAAACAACTAATGAAACTGAGCGTCAAGAACTATACACGGAAATTTTAGGATCACTACAAGAGCAAGGCGCTATTGTACCAATTTCGTATATTAAAAAAATAGCAGTTTACCAAAAGAATATTTCTAATTTTATATTCCCTGCTAACCGAGATGAACATCCTTTTACAGGAATCAGTATAAACGAGTAAGCGACAGGAGAGTTTTTCATGGGTATTTATGTCTTGAAACGAATAATCACCATCGTTCCAGTCTTTCTTTTGGCTTCTCTACTAACATTTGGAATGATTAACCTATCGCCCGTGGATCCAGCTGAGGCATACTTCGCTGCGGCACATATCCAAGCAACAGATGAGATGTTGGAACAAAAAAGACATGAGTTTGGCTTAGATCAACCTCTCCTTATCCAATATGTGAACGCTCTTATTAAGATAGGCCAGCTTGATTTTGGTATATCTTATGTTACGAATAAGCCTGTTTGGGAAGAGATTTATTCTCGAATGCCGGCAACTATTCAGTTAACTATAGGTAGTCTTTTGATTGCGGTCTTAGTAAGCGTCCCTATTGGTTTTTTAGCAGGCATAAAGAAGAACAGTGGAATTGACCATTTTAGTCGATTCCTCTCTTTTATAGGGGCATCCATCCCATCGTTTTGGCTGGGATATTTGTTCATGTTCTTCTTTTCTGTGAAATTGGACCTTTTCCCGGTAGAAGGCACCGGTACTTGGAAACATTTAGTCTTACCTTCAGTCACGTTGGCTTTTCCTTTAATAGCTTTATATACCCGACTATTACGTGCAAGTATTCTAGAAAATTTACAAGAGCCTTATGTGCTTTTTGCGCGGACGAGAGGACTTCGTGAAAAAATTATAATGGGCAAACATGTTTTAAGAATTGCCATTTCCCCTCTGATTACTGGAATTGGGATGAATGTAGGAAACTTACTGACTGGAGCTATAATTGTAGAGGCAGTCTTTTCATGGCCAGGGTTTGGACGGTATTTTATCGATGCTATTTTTAACCGCGATATTCCTGTTATTCAAGGTTATGTACTATTAGCAGCGGGTGTGTTTCTTATAAGTAACTTAATTGTCGACCTTATTCAAATGTATATTGACCCACGTATCTCTAGAAAAGGAAGGCAGTATAAATGATCGCAAAGTTTCGTGATAAATTAAAAAATCAAAAAGTGATTGTCATTTGTTCTTTAACGCTGTGCGTGTTATTTCTAATAACAATTTTTGCACCGTGGCTTGCACCTCATGATCCTATCGTTGTCGATTTGGCTCATAAGCTGCAGCCACCTTCTATGGATTACCCATTAGGAACAGATCATTTAGGTCGATGTATATTCTCCCGTATCTTATATGGTGCACGTATCTCGCTAGGGTTTGCTATGTTAATTTTTATATCAGCCTTAAGTATTGGTTTAATTATTGGTATCATTGCTGGGTATAAAGGTGGTTGGATTGATCAATTATTAATGAGATTCGGTGATGGTTTGATGGCAATTCCAAGTCTTTTGTTTGTTCTTGGTTTCGTTGGTATTTGGGGAGCGGGTCTTAAACAAGTGGTTTTAGGATTGATTCTCGTCCAATGGGTTTATTACGCAAGGGTAATTCGAGGAATGGTTCTAAGTCTGAAAGAACAGAACTATATTACTGCAGCTAAAATCAGTGGTTCTTCTACATGGACCATCATGAGAAAACATATTATTCCTAATGTTCTTCCATCACTAGCCGTAATGGGGACATTAGAAATGGGTTGGGCAATTATGAATTTATCATCCATGTCATTTTTAGGGTTAGGTGTGCAACCTCCTATACCGGAATGGGGAGCGATGATTCATGAAGGAAAGTCGTATATCAGAACAAATCCAGCATTAATGATTTATCCGGGTTTAATGATTATGCTGATTGTTGTTACCTTTAATTTATTGGGGGAGTCACTATCAGATCGTTTTGGGGTTAAACGTCGCTAACGAAAAAGGATTGATAAGAATGGAAGCAAATGATCGAGAAATTTTACATGTAAAAGACTTGCATGTGCAAGCAACAAGTGACGAGGGTTTTTCCACACTTGTTCAGGACATTAACTTTGGAATTAAAAAAGGGAAGATTCTAGGTCTGGTAGGGGAAAGCGGTAGTGGTAAAACCGTTACAAGTATGTCTATCCTACAGTTGCATGATAAGAAGAATATAGATATTAGAGGGAGCATCACATTAAAAGGTAGGGAATTGAATGGTCTAGAAAATAAAGAAATGCGGAAAATTCGAGGAAAGGATATTGCTTATATTATGCAAAATCCGATGAATGCTTTTACTCCCGTTTTCACGATTGGCCATCAATTTATTGAAACGATTAAATCCCATACTTCATTAAATAAAAAGCAAGCAAAGGAGCTTGCGATTGGGATGATGGAAAGTGTAAATTTACCAGAACCTCAAAAATTACTAAAAAGCTATTCTTTTCAATTAAGTGGAGGTATGCTTCAACGAGTGATGATTGCCATAGCTGCATGCTTACAGCCCTCCGTTATTATTGCTGATGAGCCAACGACAGCACTTGATCTTCATAGCCAATTATTAGTACTACGTCTATTAGATAAGATTCGTACTGAATATGGAACTTCTATATTACTCATTTCTCATGATCTTGGAGTTATTTCGGAGATGGCTGATGATGTAATTGTAATGCAGCATGGGAGAATAATAGAAACAGCAAATGTATTAGAATTATTTGAGACTCCACAACATGAATACACGAAGAAGCTGTTAAGGACAAGACCGACCTTATATTCTCAAAGACAACCTTACACATATATGTTGTGACAGATAGATTGAATTTACCAGGAGTGAAATCATTGAGCTTATTAGAAGTAAAACAAGTAAATTTTAGTTTTAATTCAAGAAAGTTTTTTAAAGGGAAAAATCAAGCGAATAAAGTTCTTAACGATATTTCCTTTGCTATTGAAGAAGGAACATGTTTAGGCTTAATTGGTTCAAGCGGTGCAGGCAAAAGTACCTTAGGGAAAGTAATTCTCGGGATTCAACGTCCACAGCAAGGTCAGGTTCTGTTTAGGGGACATGACATATATAATGCAGATAAAGCTACCCGACAAAAAATACGTCGCGATCTCCAAGTCGTATTTCAAGACTCATATTCAGCTGTTAATCCCCGAATGACAGCCGAACGTATTATAAGCGAGCCGTTAGAAAACTATGAAAAACTAACTTTAGATGAACAAAGAAGAAGGGTTAGTGAGCTATTAGAAAGAGTAGGTTTAGATGAAAAGGATTCAAAAAAATATCCGTATCAATTTAGTGGTGGACAATTACAAAGGATAAATATTGCTAGAGCAATCGCGCTAAAACCGAAGTTAATCGTCCTTGATGAATCCGTAAGCAGTTTGGATATGGTTACACAAAGCTTAATATTACAATTATTAAAGGAATTAAAGGATGATTTTGGTTTATCTTATCTTTTTATTACCCATGATATTAAAGCTGCTTTTTCAATTTCTGATCATATTGGCGTACTTGAAAAAGGGGAATTGATTGAGCTGTACAATTCAAAAGACCAATTTTTCTCTTCCAAAAACCCTATAGTTAAACGATTAAGAGACTCCATTCTTGCAGAACATCCACGTTTTCGAACAATTACGAAACATGGAATAATAGAAAACAGCGAAAAGTTAATCTAACGATAGAGAAGTCAGATTAAACGAATTTATAATGTCAATGTCACAACATATTAAAATGCTGTGGCATTTTTATTGTTTAAAGAGGAAGTTATATGAGTTTATAAAGTTCTACGTATACAAGCACTTTAACTACATCTCTAACGAATAAGCAATACTTGGCTTTAGCCATTGGTGGTCCAATGATTAATGCTTTGTATTGGATGGTTGTTTTTTTAAGAGCGAGTATATCAGGTTTTCATCCATCAGCAATAGATGCTCCAATACTTTTCTTAAAAAATAATCATTCAGCCGGTGATTTTCTCTTGGCTTAAAAAGCCGGGCAAGTATACTGGAGTGCCGAATTTTATAATGTTCTATGCACAGAAACTTTAAGGGGTTGAACGAATTTACTTGTTGGTTCAATTTTTGAAATGCTATCTCATTTTCTAGGTCAAATAAGTCACGAATTTCCATCGGAAGGATTCCCCTTGTAGGTTAAGGGATTTTGAAGTTGCTTGTTAATTGTATACTAATAGACGAATTAGAGAAGAAGGAGTATGACATCACCCGATAAATACTTCGGATTAGCAGCAGCTGCTTTCGACAAGCTTACTGGTTATGCCTGATCATACCGCTTCTTTTGTTCAATACTCCCAAAACCACTCCATACACTTGTCCCTCGTTAAAATTTTATTGTCCCATTATCTTAGGATACAGTAATACTTCTTTTATTTTTTT
>JAPSKP010000053.1 GCA_031181585.1 Lysinibacillus sp. | reverse complement strand
TATTGGTTTTTCTATACTTAGATGCTACCTATAAACAAACTCTTCTTCCCCATCGATCAACCGATTTGTACTACGGAAGCCTAGACTTTCATAAATCTTTTTCGCTGCATGGTTATGCGGCTCTGTAGACAAATAAATGGCATGGCAATCTTCGTTTTTTTGCAATTCAGCGATGATCAGCTCCATCGCTTTTCTTCCATAGCCTCTCCGCTGGAACTTATGGTCAATCATTAAACGGCAGATCATATACTGCTGTTCATCAGGAATAAAGGCGTACATGGCGAATCCTACTAATGTTTCTTCGACCTCAATGGCTTTCGTTACCCAGTAAGGCTCAAATTGCGCTTGCACAAGTGACAACACATTTGAAGCGACAAATTCCTCACAAATTGCCGGCATTTTCTCGCTGGTTGATAAGAAAACTACCTTAAGCCAATTTTGTTCTGTCACTCTCACCAATCTCATTCGGGTTCACCTCTTCCGTTCGGGCAGCCCATCCAATTACGTATGCAATGACTTCGCTTGCAGACGGTACATTGTTTCATAACGTCCTCCTAAAGCGATTAGTTCATCATGAGTCCCGTACTCCACAATCTCACCGCGATCTAACACTAAAATTTTATCAGCATTTTTAATCGTCGATAAACGGTGAGCAATAATGAATGTCGTTCGGCCTTCTTTCAATACTTCCATCGCATGCTGGATAATTTCTTCAGTTTCCGAATCGATATTGGAAGTCGCCTCATCCAAAATAAGAATGGCCGGATCGAATGCCAATGCCCGTGCAAAAGAAATTAATTGGCGCTGTCCCGAAGAAAGTGTGCTTCCTTTTTCAATTACAGGCTCATCTAGACCCTTTTCCAAGTTCTTCAATACACGCTCTCCACCGACAGCTGTTAATGCCTGCTCCACTGTTTCACGCGTAATCCGCTCATCATTCAGGCTAACGTTAGAGGCAATGGTGCCTGTAAATAAATAAGGATCTTGCAGAACGATGCCCATATGATCACGTACAGCCTGTCGCGGAAGGTTTGCCAGATCTGTTCCATCAATCATTATTCGGCCCTTTTGAGGATCATAGAAGCGGAACAGTAAGTTCATAATAGAGCTTTTCCCCGAGCCTGTATGACCGACCAGTGCCACTGTTTCTCCTTTTTTCGCTTCGAAATTTAAATTTTTCAGTACGTAATCATCACCTTTATAGGCAAATGATACGTTTTCGAATACGACATTTCCTTCATAACGAGGCACACGTTTTTTACTAACCTCTTCACCGTCTTGCTCCAGCAGCTCAAATACACGCGAACCTGCCACCAAGGAACGTTCCAGCTGAGAAAATTGATTGACAATGTTTACAATTGGATTAAACAAGCGTGTAATATAGTCGACGAATGCGTAAAGCGTACCGGCAGATACAGCTTCCGGTAATGTCATCGATTGTGTGCCGAAATAAAAGATGAATACAGCAAACATGATTAAACGCATCACATTCACCAGATTGTGTGCTGTCGCAGAATCTAAAACAAGCAGTTTACGATTGTATTCATAATGCTCCTCGTTCATCTCTGCAAACTCTTTTTTCATTTGATTCTCACGGCGAAATGCCTGGATAATAGTCATCCCATTGATGGATTCATTAATCATTGCGTTAATATCGGCAATTTTTGTCCGGATGACATGATTGTAGGCTGATGCATATTTACGATACAGAATCATCCAAATGTATACGATTGGGATGAGGATCAACGTAAATGATGCCATCTTCCAGTTCAAGATAAACAGGGCAATATAGACCCCTGCAATGGAAATAATACTTGTTGCAAACTGAGAAAGAACGGTAACGTAAAGATTTCTTACTGCTTCCGTATCATTTGTAACACGGGCAACAACTTTTCCCGCCGGTAGAGTATCAAAGTAATGTACCGGTAATTTCTGGATATGCCCAAAAACATCCTTTCTCATCTGCTGAACGACACGATTGGCCCCCCGCTGAAGGCTTAAAAACATAAAATAACGGAATACCGCTGTTAGAACAGCTAATAGGAAGAACAAAGCTAAAAGCCAAGCAATCGGCTCTGCCTCTAGATTTCCCGGTTCCATATAATGGTCGATAATATATTTGGCAATGAACGGACCTGCAATATCAGTCAGGACAGCTAACGTTAATAAAAACAGACCAATTAAAATTGGCTTTTTAAATTTTAATGCGTAAAGATACAGTCTTTTCGATGTACTCATGCGTCCACCCCCTCTAGCTGCTGGCGGTCATATTGTTCTTTATACCAGCCACCTAGAGCAATCAGCTCTTCATGCGTACCACGCTCTATAATGATCCCATCATCTAATACAATGATTTCATCGGCATGCTGGATACCGGAGAGACGGTGCGTCGAAATAATCGTTGTTTTTCCTGACCGCTCTGTCTGAATATTTTCAATGATTTTGGATTCTGTTTTTGCATCGACTGCCGACAGAGAATCATCTAAAATTAAAATTTCCGGATTTTTAATAAGCGCACGTGCAATGGACACACGCTGCTTTTGACCACCGGATAGGGATACACCCTTCTCACCAACAAGCGTTTCCAAACCCATCGGCAAATGTTCTAAATCTTTTTCAAAATATGCAAGACGGATTGCTTCTGCTATATCTTCTTCCGTTGCATTCTCTTTACCAAACTTGATGTTCTCCCGAATCGTACGTGAAAACAGCACATGGTCCTGTGGTACATAGCCAATCCAGTCAAGTACTTGTTCCTTCGTCAGCTTTGCCAAATCCACATCACCAATGACAATCTGTCCTTCCCCAAGCGGGTATTCCATAAGAAGCTGCCGGATGAATGTTGTCTTTCCAGCCCCTGTTTTCCCGACAATTCCAAGTGTCTGCCCTTTTTTCAGGTTTAAGGAGATCTGCTGCAAATTCTTTACCTGTGACAATGGATACTGGAAGGTAAAGCTATCAAACCCGATTGCATGTGGAGTATCAACCTTTTGAGGGGAAGCAGGGTTTTGCACGTCTGCCTCGTAGTCAAGCGTCTCCTGTACACGATCTAGAGAGGCACTGCCCTGCTGCATGACGTTAATCAACTCGCCGATAGCAAACATCGGCCAAACCGCAAGCCCAAGGTAGACGTTAAAAGATACCAGCTGGCCGACTGTCAGTTCCCCGTTGGACACGAGAACAGCGCCATACCCCAATGCCACTACATAACAGATTGCTGTTCCTACTTTTGTAATAGGCATAAACAGTCCATTAATAAATGCCACTTTCATATTCTTTTGATACACGTCTTCACTCATATCAGCAAAACGCTGCTCATCTTTCGCTTCCTGTACGTACGCCCGGATGACACGCACTCCTGCTACAGATTCAAGGACGCTGTCATTCAATTCCCCGAATGATTCCTGTGCAATCATATATCGCTCGTGCACAATTTTTCCTAGGTATTGAATAATGAGCGCCATTATCGGTATTGGCAGCATAGCGAAAAATGTGAGCTTCCATGAAATGAAAATACCCATAGCACAAATAATGGCCCCCATATAGACCGTAGAATCAATAAGTGTCATGACGCCAAAACCAGCAGTCAACGACACGGCATTCAAGTCATTCGTTGCCCGCGCCATCAGATCGCCTGTGCGGTTCTTTTCATAAAACGTAGGCGTCATTCTCAAAAACTGATGCATTAACCTTTTTCGTAATATACGGTCAAGCTTGATCGCGCCGCCAAACAACTGATACTGCCATACATAGCCCATCGTATAGCTTAATATCACTGCGAGCAAAATAGCACCGACATACATCCATAGCTGGCCATTTGTCATGCCCCCGCTTGTCATATCATCAATTGCTTCTCCGACTAACCAAGGCGGAAGCACTTCAATGATACTTGCTAAAATCAATAGCACGATCGCTATTGTGTATTGCTTTTTATACTCTTTGAAAAACCACTTTAATTTAAACAGTACATCAAACATAAGATCTCTTTCCTTCCTTCTCCTTCGATTCCACTACCCGCTATCAAGCGATTCCTTTGTAAAAAACGTTCTTGTTGCCTTGACAATTCTCATTTTAATTCCTCCTCAATTTTTCTCACACCGACCTGAGCTGCACGGTTTCCCGCCAAACATCCGCTTCCCTAAAGAAGCAATGGCTGGATGAGGATAGGCTGGGAAATCATTTTTCCAACCAAAAAAACACCTACCCTTTTTAGGATAAGTGCCTAAAAAAAGTACAGGTAAACCTCACCTGTACTCCTTCTTTTATGCGCGTTTCAAGCAAATAATGAAAAGAATGGCTGCAGGATGGGAGGATGATGTTTAATTGCTGGCGAATTTTTTTTAATAGTCATCATTTCCGGTCCTCCAATCTTCACGATTATTTAGTGTATCTTAACATTAGCATACAAAAATTTCCGTTGTCAATATTTTTTGAAAATATAATATTTTATGTCAAATACATATAAGACTTTCCCTTTTCTGTAAAAAGGGCTGCCACTTTATTGAAGGCAAAATTTGTTTTTTCTTTTGAAATATTTTATGATTATCTTATCTAATATTTTTTCTCATAGGAGGTGTATTCTTTGCTTGCCCCGCTCATTTGCGCCGTAAGCAAAGATAGTATTTGGACGTAGATATAGTTGAGCTAACCATTAAGCTCGGAGCATTCGCTCTATTAATTGCCGCTACGGCATTTTTCGTTGCAACAGAGTTTGCCATTGTAAAGGTAAGAACAACCCGGATTGATCAGCTTGTTGTAGAAGGCAACAAAAAAGCGATCAAGGCGAAGAAGGTAATTTCAAATTTGGATGAATACTTGTCTGCCTGTCAGCTAGGTATTACAATTACAGCGCTTGGTCTCGGGTGGCTGGGTGAACCGACATTCGATTTAATCCTGCATCCGTTATTTGATCTACTTGGTTTAGAAGCGCGTGTCACTTCTTTACTGTCGTTTGCTCTTGCATTTGCAATTGTTACATTCTTGCACGTTGTTGTAGGGGAGTTAACACCAAAATCGTTTGCTATTCAAAAATCTGAAGAACTTACTTTACGTTTGGCAGGACCACTGATTTTATTCCATAACATCATGTATCCATTCATTCGCGCTTTAAACGGTTCGGCACGTGCGCTTGGCCGCTTGTTCGGCCTGCGGGTTGTATCAGAATCTGAAGTCGCCCACTCGGAAGAGGAGCTCCGCATCATTCTGACAGACAGTTATAAGGGCGGTGAAATCAATTCTTCAGAGTACGAGTATGTAAATAGTATTTTCGAATTCTCCGATCGTCTTGCAAAAGAGATTATGGTTCCTCGTACTGAAATTACCAGCATAGAAAAGGATTTAACTTTGCGCGAGGTATTTGAAGTGATGGGGGTTGAACAATATACACGCTACCCTATTACAGATGGCGACAAGGACCATGTAATTGGACTTGTAAACATGAAACACCTGCTTACTGCATATATTAAAAACCCGTCGAATGGTGATAAATTGGTAACTGACTATATGCAGCCAATCATTCGGGTAATTGAAACAATTCCGATCAGTGACCTGTTGCTGAAAATCCAGCAGGAACGCATCCATATGGCCATTTTAATGGATGAATACGGCGGTACATCTGGTCTTGTTACAATTGAAGATATCATTGAGGAAATTGTAGGTGATATCCAGGACGAGTTCGATGAGGACGAAATCCCAGAAGTACAAGAAATCACAGAAGGCGAGCATTACATCTTTGATGCAAAAATGCTGCTGCAGGAAGTCAATGACCTTCTTGGGACAAACATTGAGGACGAAGACATTGATACAATCGGCGGCTGGTTCATGACACAGCATTTTGACGCAGTTGAAGGTGACACAATCGAGGCCCATGGCTATGAATTTAAAATTAAAGAGCTTGACGGTCATCATATCCTATACCTAGAAGTAACAAAGATCCCAGAAAAAGACGCAGAAATCTTCGAAGAGTAATTACGGATAGGAAAACGACTCTCTCATTTCAGGGGGTCGTTTTCTCGTATCTTTAAATCTTGCGAGGGGGAAACATTTTGGAATTATATTCAAACTTGCGTGCTGGCGAAAAAGGGGCTTGGCTATCCATCGGGACGTATATCTTTTTAAGTGCTATGAAATTAATAGTCGGTTATTTGGGAGCCAGTGCTGCTCTAAAAGCAGATGGTCTAAATAATACAACGGATATCATAGCATCCATTGCCGTTTTGATCGGACTGCGGATTTCTCAAAAACCCCCGGATCGTGTCCATCGGTATGGACATCTGCGTGCGGAGACTATTGCTTCACTTATTGCATCATTCATTATGATGGTAGTGGGACTGCAGGTGCTTTCTACTTCTATACGAGGGATGTTCGCTCCCGTGCAGGAATCTCCTTCCATAGTAACCGCGGTTGTTGCCCTCTTCAGCGCGGCCATCATGTATGTTGTCTATCGCTACAACCTGGCACTGGCTGATAAAATTAAAAGCTCTGCCGTTCGGGCAGCCGCTTATGACAACCGCTCAGATGCCCTCGTAAGTATTGGTACTGCCATCGGTATTCTTGGAGCAATTTTTGGCTTTCCGATCATTGATATTATTACAGCATTAATCGTCGGATTGATTATCATCAAAACAGCTGTCGAGATTTTCTGGGAGGCTGTCGTTACACTAACAGATGGGTTCGATACGGAAGAAACAGAGACGCTGAAGGAGCTAATTGAAAAGGTAGAGGGTGTCATCGACATTACGGATTTAAAAGGACGTGCTCATGGAAATATGAGCTTTATCGATGTGACAGTTACGGTCAACCCTTATTTAAACGTTATTGAAAGCCACAAAATCAGCGACCAGATTGAAACGACTGTCCAGCACTTTAATCCGTATTGTATCGTGCTCGTGCATATCGAGCCTCATTTTATACCGCCAACTGCGGATTCCCCCTAATAAAAAATGCGAAATGGGACATGCCCACTTCGCATTTTTATTTTTTTTGCTGCTCTTTTGCCTGGTCCCGCTTACGTTCCATCTTTAGTCCTTTATAACGGATAATGGCACCAATCAACACAAAAACCCATCCAATTGCTAAAAATGCAAGCTGCATTGTTTGATTGTCTGCCGGTAAAATCCCAAAGATCACTGCCGCAATGACCGCCATTCCTGAAAAGGAAATGAGCACTCCAGCCATAACGATACTCATAGTAGCACCTCTATTTATTCAATAGGTACATTATACATCATTAAGCTGTTACGTCACGTTTATTAAAGATAATAAAACTGCTTAAAACGAATAGAATCGCATAAACTGCTAACACAGTTAATGAAAACGGCAGCGTGACCCCTTCTAAATATGGTGTAGCACCGCTTGCATGCTGTGTTAAATCCGAATGGGAAATCCATACGAATTTAGCAAAGCTGTACTTGCTCATTAGTGAGATAATCAAGGCGCCCATCATAGAAATGACAAGCGTCAGACCAATTGCTAAAGAACTTGATCGGAAAATAGATCCCAGCATGAAAGCAAAGAAGATCGACATGAAAAAGTCTCCAAAAGATAAAATAAAATTCTCAAAGATAGGTTCCCATACGTCTATTTCTTTAATTACACCATCTACCATTTGAAGTTCTTGAGAAACATCCGTTCCCCATAATAGCAGTCCTATTAAAGAGGAACCTGCCAGACATACCGCATATAACAGCAGGCCAAATAGAATAACTGTCAATAGCTTCGATAATAGAATTTTTGTTCTGGATACAGGTCTTGTCAGAAGCATTTTAATCGTGCCTGTCGAAAATTCCGAAGAAACGATTCCCGCTGCCACAACAACTGAAAAAATCGTGACCATTACCATGAGTCCTACTCCATAGCTCAGGTAACTATCAAATGTAGTATTGACAGCAAGAGGAATATCTTCCGCTAGGCGATACTCATTAAGCGCAATCTGTTCATTAAAGTAGGCCGCCTCCTCCGCTGGAATCCCTTCTTCCTCCAGCATACTCTTGTACATATTCGTATCCTCTTCTACAGAAGTACGCCAATCCTGATTATCATCCTCTGTATATTTCATTACAAATGCCGGGACGACTGCTAACAAAATCGTTAATGCCAGCATCGTCCAAGTACTTTTTCTAGCCCATAGCTTCATCCATTCGTTTCTAATGTATTTCAGCAATTGCGCCGCCTCCTGTCATTTCTAAGAATTGATCTTCGAGCGTTTTCACATGCGGCTGCACAGTATATAATTGTACGCCCGCTTCGAATAGGTGCTGTGTCAGCACAGGGACATCCTTTTTTTCGATTTCGACAATCATGCCGTCCCCTTGTACAGTAAATGTATAGCCATGTTTCTCCAAAACAGCAGCCCCTGACTGAACTGAAGTTGGTTCAATATAATAAAGAGAAACTACTGTATTTTGCAGATCACGGATGTCGATCAGCTTTCCGTTCTGAATGACGGCTACCCGGTCGCACATGAGCTCAATTTCGGATAACAAGTGGCTGGAAACAACGACAGCGAGTCCCTCTGTTTCGGCAACATGCCGTAAATAAGTACGGAATTCTCTTATACCTGCTGGATCGAGCCCATTTGTTGGTTCATCCAAAATTAGAAACTTTGGACGATGTAAAAGTGCTTGTGCCAGACCGAGACGCTGGCGCATTCCCAAGGAATAAGTCCCCACTTTTTCGTGGATCCTCTTTTCCAGGCCTACCTGCTTCACTACCTCATCTATCCGCTCTTTTGTCACTCCTTTATGCATACGCGCAAAGTGAAGCAGATTTTTGTAGCCCGATAAAAACTTATACATTTCCGGATTTTCTACAATAACCCCGACTTGTGAAATCGCCTCTTCGTAATTATCAGCAAGTGACTTGCCGTCGATCATTATTTCCCCGCTTGTCGGATACATAAGGCGTGTCATCATACGAATCGTCGTTGTTTTCCCCGCCCCGTTTGGTCCGAGGAATCCTGTAATCTGACCTGGATAGAAGTCCAGGGTAATATCCTTGATAATCTGCTTTCCTTTAATCGTTTTCGATAAGTTTTTTAATTGAACAATTGGCTTTGCCATTTACCTCACCTGCTTTTCATATAATGATTTCATCCATTTCACTGCATCCTCGTTCCGTTCATCACGAATAAGTTCCATTTCTTTCATTGCTGTCAATCTGCCATCACGAAGCAGAATGACTTGATCCAAAATCGGCTCCACCTCATTCACCTCATGAGTCGAGAGGACGACAGACTGATTTTCCATATCGATGAAACGGATTAGTGCCTTAATCAGCGACTCTCTCGCAAGCGGGTCCAGTCCTGCAAAGGGCTCATCAAGTAAGTAAAGTGATGCCTCGCGTCCTAATGTCGCCGCCATTTTAATACGGGCACGGTTTCCTTTTGATAACTTTCCAAGCTTGACTGTTGTCTGCGCCTCTAAATGCTTGGCGATAATGTGAGCCTTCTCCAAAGAAAAATCGGCAAACTGCTCACTATAGAAGCGGAAAACCTGCTCCCCTGTATAACTTTCATAAAACAGATCAATATCAGGTGAATAGGCTATTTTATCGGCAGACCGCCTTGTCACTTCCCGGTCTCCCAGCTGTATAAACCCCTTGTTCGGCCGAAGAAGGCCCGCCATCAATTGAAGCAGCGTTGATTTTCCACAGCCATTTTCCCCAATCACGCCGATGATCTGGCCAGTCGGAATGGCAAAGGAAACATCGTTAATGATTGTTTTTTTTCTGTATTTAAACAGTACATTTTCCAATTGCAGCATATCCTCACCCTCCTTTTTTCAAGACTTCAATCATCTCTTCTTTTGTAAACCCCAATGAATCAATCATGGTCAAGAACTGCGTTGCTAGCTGCGTCATCATCTCTTCCCTCAGCTGCCCAATGCGTTCCTCATTTGTGGTAATAAACGTTCCTTGCCCACGCTTTGTTTCTGTCATTTCCATTGCTTCAAGCTCCTTGTATACACGTTGTACTGTATTCACATTCACACCGCTTTCTATCGCATATTCACGAACAGAAGGAAGCTTCTCCCCCGGCTTCAAATATCCTTTCAGGACGTCTCCACATATACGGTCGACCAGCTGTGCATAAATCGGCTTATCCTTTGAAAAATCCTGCGTCATCGCGTGATCACCCTTTCAATCCATTTACTTGCCGCGATAAAGCAGATGGCCATCACCAGCCACATAGCCAATTCCTCGACGATATACAGGCTGTAAAAGTTTACAAGTACATCCTCCGATGTGAATACCGGCATATTCTTCTCTAGGAAAGTCAGTGGAATCTCCCCATGTATTAGCAGTTTGTCGTATAAAGAGGAAGTCGCAATCTTATCAATTGCAAATAAAAACAAGCCGAATAACATCCCTGTGATAATCACACTTCCATATCTGATATATCGTTTCAACTGGATATAAACTGCATAGAACAGCAGAGCCACTACTGAGGTAAGGATTCCGAGAAGGAAAATGATGCTAACGACCAGCCCCTGCAGCCAAATAATTTCACCGGTCGATCCATCGATAATACCCGTCGCCCAATGAAAAAAGAATGTATAGAATGCACTGATCAACGTCGTCCAAGCGACGGTATAAAATAGCTTAGCACCGATAAGCACAGTTATTGGACTGCTATTATGCAGCCATAACTCCTTTTCCTTGCTGCCTCTTCTAATACTGAAAAGAAACTGCCATGGCATCACGCTTCCTATTAGGAGTAAGCCGAGAAACAGCAGCCCTATCCTAAATTCCTCTTTCGCTATATTGACGTGAATGAAGCGTCCTTCAAACATAGGTAATAAACCAATGGATACTGCTCCTACTATGAAAAAGATAATTGGCCAGGCCTTATACATATGCCATTCTTTCTTTACGAGACTCCAAAACTTGCGCATATAAATCAACGCCCTTCAAAATGTTGTATTAGTGTACTATTGACATAGTACACTAATACCCTATGAAGCGCAACCTCTTTTATAATATTTTTCCAAATAAAAAAGACATGGAACATTAACCATGCCTTTAATGACTTCCTATGCCTTACCGCTTCCCTCTGTCAAACCATGTTTGACCGCGTAAAGGGCAGCTTGTGTGCGGTCTTGTACTTCAAGCTTTGTAAAAATATTTGAAATATGCGTCTTCACGGTTTTTTCCGTTACAAATAGAGAGGAAGCAATTTCTCGATTGCTTTTTCCTTTTGTAAGCTCGGCTAGTACATCCTGCTCACGAGGCGTTAAGGAATTTAATACGTGCGGAAGATTCTCCTCTTCACGTAACCCTTCTTCTAACTGTGTCGTTGCTTCAGGATGAATAGTATTTTCCCCACGCATGATGAGCCGGATTGATTCCACTAATTCATCCGGCTCGATATCTTTTAATTGATAGCCCGATGCTCCTGCCTCGATAGCGGGCAGCACATGGTCTTTATCCGAAAAACTCGTCAGCATCAATACCTGCACATCCGGCCATCTCGATTTGATGCTTTTCGTCGCCTGGATACCGTCCATTTCTGGCATGACTAAATCCATTAGTACAATATCCGGCTTTAACGAAGCCGCCATATCAATCGCTTCCAGTCCATTTTTTGCTTCTCCTACAACCTCTATGTCTTTTTGCGTTTTTAAGAAAAACAGCAGACCTCGACGCACTACATGATGGTCGTCTGCAATTAACACTCGAATCATCTCATTCTCCCCCTTAATATGGCAAACGGATTAACAGTTCCGTCCCCTTCCCCAGTTCACTTACCCAGTCAGCCGCACCGCCGATTGCTTTTGCCCTGTCCCTGATGGATTGCAGTCCCATGGAAGGAAGCGCCGCGTCTGGATCGTGGGCAAATCCCCGTCCTTCGTCTTTGATGACGAGCAAGACATCGGTAGGCGTTACTGTTACAAACATTTCTGCCTGTTTTACTCCTGCATGGCGCCTTACATTATTGAGCGCTTCCTGCGAGATACGGAACAATGTCTCCTCTACCCTCGATGGAAACTGCAGCACACCAGAAACCGTTACGTCCAGTTTTAATCCGAGCATTTCTGCATAAATTTTAATTGCATCGATAAGACCGCTTTCAAGCCCTCTTGGCCGCAGTTGCCAGATAAGCGCTCTCATTTCATTTAAAGCTTCCTGGGTCAGATTTTGGATTTCTTTAAATGTATCCTTCACTTCGATATCCTCTGTCATTTCGATTCCTGCACGTGAAGTCAGCGTAACAGAAAACAGCAATTGATTGACGGAGTCATGCAGGTCCCTGGCAAGCCGATTACGCTCCTGAACGAGTGCGATCTCCTGCTGTTCATTTACGAGGAGAATCCGTTTAATGGCAGAGCCTAACTGGAACGCAACCGATTCTAATAGTTCCAGCTCTTCCTCTGAAAAGCGAATCGTATTTTTAGAAGCAACATTTAGGATGCCAAATTTCTCCTGTCCTGATTGAAGCGGGACTGTGGCATGATGCGTGATACCTTCCGGGTCGCCTATTTCCGCCTCATTGGCACTCTCAATCCGCTGGCATTCAATAATATTGGAAGCTCTCTTCAGCTCATCATTGCGATAGCGGGATACACACCAGCATCCGCCATGCTTCAAATATTCGCATTTATTGTAGCTGAGTGCCCTAGGTAAATTTTCATGAGCGACAAGTTCAGCCTTGCCCTTCTCATTGATAAAGAAAATCCAACCTGTATCGAATTTCGTTCCACTTAAAAATTTATGAAGCGCCCCGCGCAGCATCGGAATCATTTCTGTTTCTTCATTCAATAGCTCTGCAATTTCTTTTAAAATCGTTATGTTCGAATGATCATTCATATTGTCACCTTCTCTTCATCCCTTACTTCATCTATACCATAACAAAGAGCGTGCCGCAAACTGCAGCACGCTCTTTTCATATACCGAATATGGAAATGTTGTTATAAACAAAATGCATATTTTGTTTAGATAATGACAATTAAAATGTACCTTCGCCCTTTAAATAATCGATCCGGTAAACATCATGCCTGCGGTCTTTCAAATGCTTTACCGTACCATTTTGGCGTTGTCTGCGGAGAACCTCCAGATCAATATCGCTGATTAATACCATTTCGACATTTGAATTTGTTTCCCCTACAATCCCGTCACGTGCGAATTCAAAGTCACTCGGCGCAAAAATGGCAGACTGCGCATATTGAATATCCATGTTTTCTGTATGTGGAAGATTGCCGACCGTTCCGGAAATAACCGTATATACCTGATTTTCAACAGCACGGGCCTGTGCACAATAGCGCACTCGCAAATATCCTTGCCGGTCTTCTGTACAAAACGGAACAAAAATAATGTTAGCGCCCATATCTGTGGCGATACGCGCAAGCTCCGGGAACTCGATATCATAGCAGATCTGGATAGCAATCCTGCCACAGTCCGTATCAAAGACCTTCACTAAATCCCCATTAGAGATCCCCCACCATCTTCGCTCATTCGGTGTAATATGAATTTTATATTGTTTTTCAATCGTTCCGTCTCGGCGGAATAAGTATGCAATATTATAGATTTCATCATTTTCTTCTTCTACGAAATGCGAGCCGCCAATGATGTTCACATTGTAACGTACCGCTAAATTCGTAAATAGCTCGATATACTGAGGGGTAAATTCTGTTAATTTGCGTACTGCCTGAGAAGGTGATTTTTCATTTAAAAAGGACATCAGCTGCGTCGTGAAAATTTCCGGGAAGACGACAAAGTCAGCCGCTGCATCAGACCCGACATCTACAAAGTATTCACACTGCTGTGCAAAATCGTCAAAGCTTGCGATTTCCCTCATCATATACTGCACAACGCAAATACGAACCGGGTAGCTCGTTTTAAAATGGCGCTTTGACTGCGGCATATAGTCTGCATTATTCCATTCCATTAACGTAGCGTACTTCCCTGAAGCGACATCGTCCGGCAGGTAATTCGGATTTACGCGCATCAGTGTGAAGTTGTTCATGATCTGGAATGTTAATACTGGATCATAGATTTTATGACGGCTTACTGCATCTACATATTCACGCGGTGTCATTTCCGAGGCATGCAGATGATAGTTCGGTATGCGCCCGCCAATAATAATGGATTTTAGATTTAATGTTCTTGCTAAATCTTTTCTTGCCTCGTACAGACGCTGCCCCACCTTCATCCGGCGGTATTGAGGATGGACCATTACTTCGATTCCGTACAGGTTATAACCGTTCGGGTCATGGTTTGTAATGAACCCATCATCTGTAATATCGCTCCACGTATGGCGGTCATCATATTCATCAAAGTTAATACGCAGGCTGGAGCACGATCCGATTACCTGTCCTTCAAATTCAGCGACAATCTGTCCTTCCGGAAAAATGGCTAAATGGCTATATAAATGCTCTCTTTTCCAAGGGGACATCCCAGGAAAGGATACACGTTGGATTTCTAACATGGCATCAATATCTTCATGCTGCATGTTTCGTATAATCATTTTCTTTTCAAACTGTGAAGTATCTAGTGATTCACTCAAATTTCACACCTCCTCTACCCATATACCCAATTCTAAACCCTTTCAATCGAAACGATTTACTTCTTATTTAGAACGCTCTATAATCAAGAAAGCAAAATAAAATAAAATAAGAAGTAGAGGTTTTTTTATGAATAAAAAACTGGAAAATAGCCTGCTGATTATCTGGGTTACATCGCTTGTGGCTACTCTCGGCTCTCTTTATTTTTCGGAAATAAAAGGCTACATTCCCTGTGAATTATGTTGGTATCAACGTATTCTGATGTATCCGATTGTCATCATATCTACTATTGCATACATACAAAAAAATGCTCGCATCGCCCTCACTACAGCAGTATTCGCTATTATTGGCGGCAGTATGTCTCTTTACCATTACGGCATTCAAAAAGTCTCCTTTTTGCAAGAGAATGCACCGGCCTGTGGACAAGTATCCTGTACAGGAGCATATATTAATTGGCTCGGCTTTATTACGATACCGTTTTTGGCATTGACTGCTTTTATTATTATCGCCATTACAAGCTTTTATATGCTTAAGGTATTAAAGGAGGAAAAATAACGTGAAAAAATTAGGGATTATCGGTGGGATAGTTATTATTCTGTTCATTGGCATTATCGTTTTAACAAACCTGTCTAACTCTGATAAACTAAAGGACAACCCATACGGCACAGAAAATCTTCAACAGCCTACAATTGATTTATTAGATGACGAGAACTACCAAAACATTATCTTGCCGGAGGATTTAGAAAAGAAAATTGAATCTGGTGAAGGGGTATTCGCCTACTTGTTCAGTCCAACTTGCAGCTACTGTAAACAGTTCACACCAAAATTAATGCCTGTTGCTGAAAAAGAGGATATTCAAATCGATCAGTTAAATGTACTGGAATATGAAAATGCCTGGACGACTTATCAGATTGAAGCAACACCTACGCTAATCTATTTTGAAGATGGTAAGGAAGTTACGCGTTTAGTTGGGGATCATAGTGAAGATGAAGTCCGCCAATTCTTTGCGAGTGTAAAAAAATAAAAACAAAAGGTCGTGTCCTTTAATAAAGGACACGCCTTTTTTAAAACCGGAGGAAAAAGATGTTTCAATATGAAGTTATGCAAGATGGGGAGACAGTAGAAGAATTGCTGCGAAACAAATGGCGCCTTGGGAAAAAGCAAGTACATGAGCTGCGCATGGCAAAGGCGGTACTATCTGAAAGGAAACCTGTTAACTGGAAAGAGCCTCTTCCAAAAGGGACTAAATTAACTTTTATGTTCGATATCCCCTCCTCTGCCTACAAGCCGATGAATGCTTGCGGTGTCGAGGTACTGTATGAAGACGAACATTGCCTCGTTGTCTCTAAGCCAAAAGGAATGTCCACACACCCGAATACTCCTTCTGATACAGATACTTGCATGAACCATGTTATGGCGTATGTACAGGCAAACGGAGGACAGTACGCAGAGCATGTGCACCGTCTTGACCAAGGGACAAAAGGTTTGCTGCTCATTGCCAAGCATCCGATTGCCAAATCAGTATTTGACCGGATGCTTGAGGAAAAGAAAATTATTCGGACATATGAAGCTGAAGTACAAGGCAATATTAGAACGGATAGCGGTACTATTAATGCGCCAATCGGAAAAGACCGTCACCATAAAACACGACGTGTCGTTTCGTCATCAGGTCAGCATGCCATTACTCATTATGAAGTAGTAAAGCGTTTCAAGGGAACATGCCTTGTTCATCTAGTGCTAGAAACTGGGCGTACGCATCAAATCCGGGTTCATCTTGCCCATATCGGTCATCCTATCATAGGCGATACGTTGTATAATGCGCGCCAAACTTCTAACGGTGACTATAAACTCCATGCCATTCAATTGGATTTTATCCATCCTTTTACAAATCATAATATTACAATTAAAGACAAATAATAGAATATTATTCCGAAGGTCTGTATCTTTCTCCGGGAAGATATGGGCTTTTCTTATTCTCCAGTATCCCTACCAGCTCTAAAATATCCCTTTTTTTTACATTTTAAAGGTCAGGGAGCATTATATATTTTTTTTTCTTAAAAGCATCCTTCTTTCTATTAAAATTTTCCTATTTTTAGATTATGATTATAAAAAATTATTCTTTTCATAATAAAGGAGGATTGTATTTGTTTACAGATATTAAGAAAAATGAAAGCCTGTTCTTAATAAATGATACGGTACTTGATCGCTTTAATATCATTCGAAAAGAATTAGAGCTTATTACGCTCAGCATCCCGCCTAGTTTTGACTGCTTTCAAATATGGAATATATTCGTTGATTTCTGGATAAAAGCTGCTTTTTCTAAAGAGGATTTAATCGAGCATCCACATCATTCCCTTATTTACATAGTTCGTAAAACGATCATTTACGAAGCTTTTCAATTGCAGGCCGTCCATCGGGTGCTGCCTTTAACATATAAGAATGACCGGTTCGCCTATTTATTTTCTCTTTATACGCTGATCGAGCTGGATCAGTTTTTTATTTCAAAAACAAAACAGGATGCTGAATATGCAAGTTATCTGGATGATTTGCTGATGTATGCCTCTAAAGATATTTCCAGCTATTTCGATGAATCATTTCAAACCTTGGAATCCTATCCGAAGCAGCTCGCAGTTACTCAGGCAAAAGTATTTAAAAAAATCACCGAAATTGCTGCCGAATGTCCATGTGAACTAAACGAGGCTGTCGAAAACGGTATTAAGGCGGCAAAAGATATGTACTATCTCTTATATGATACATTTATTTAACAAATCGAGGTGATTATATATGCAGCTTAAAATGTCCACTCATCAGGAATATATTAGCCAATTATATACTCAAGGCCAATTTAAACAAATGCTTCAGTATGGTAAGCAAGCCTTGTCGCTGGCTTTAAAAAATCAGTGCTACCCTGAAGCGTTGGCATTCTATCAGGACATCCTAGAAGCCTATGACAACTTAGGCAATACCTCTTTATTGTACGAAACGCTGCTTGAGTATGAGAAGCTGTGTAAAGTTCATGGCAGCTTGAAGGATAAAATGCATTACTACCGCTTTTCAGGCATTTTTCACGGCATTACAGATAATAAAGAGTTTGCGCTTAAATCATACAAAGCCGCCTTGCATTATGCCCATGAGCTGAAAGATTATGAAGTGATTGCTTCTTGCTATGCTCTGATCAGCAATGCATTAATCGATATGGAAGAAGAGCAGCAGGCAATGTTCGGTGTGAAACTGGCCCATCATTACAGTCAGCATATTCTAGATGACAAAGATACGATTATCCGTATGAATATTTCTCTTATGTACACGTATGCTCAGATGGCAAGACAAGAGGAATTTATGGAATTACGGGAGTCGACAAAGAGGCTGATTGGCGATCGACCACTGCAGTTTCACTTTGCAAGAATGATGTTATTTGAGGGGAACTTACTTTATAATCTCCGCGATTTTGAAAAAAGCGGCCTGACATTTAAAAAGGCACTGGAACTGCTAAACGCAGAGGAGCACCTTGTTTATCTTTGCTATATTTATCATGACATTTTAAAGCGCCAATTGGATGCCTATTTTCCAAAGGGCTATATACGTACACAGCTGCAGCAAATTGAATCACATCTTCATGAATGGCATCTACGCTCTTCCGGAGAAGGCCAAGCATTCAACTATAATGTCGGTCTCCCGTATGAAAACAGCGATATCCTATTTGATTCTTTATCACTCATGAACCTTCCGCAGGTGAGTGAAATGACAAACAAAAAGCTAGCGCAAGGAGAAAGCTGCGTGTGCATTCTTTTCTCAGTTTATGAAAAAGAAGCCTTAAAAAATATAGAAGGTTTACAATCAAATTATCAATTAACTTACGCTGTATTTGTGATGATCCAGGAGTACTTGAAAAATACCCCTCACCTCTTTACCCATACAGGACACGGGGAAGGGGTTATCATTCTTTTTAATGATACCGATGCGGAGCAAGTTATATATTCAATTTACCAAAACGTACGGAATATGGCTGCTGCAACCGATTCACCTTTAGATCCCCTGCCTATTCATTTTGGGCTGGCTTACTCAAAAGAGATTACTGCACCCGCTTTTGATACGCTTTATGCAAAAGCAAGCGCCTGCCAGTATTATGCAAATTCTACTAATAAGCTGTATGTTCTATAAATTTACTCAAAAAACTCCCTGTATTGCCTTATGAAGACAACTACAGGGAGTTTGCTTTTTCACCAACTATTAAAAATCAAAATTGTCCGGATCAGCACTTGTTCGGTGGAACGTATTCAGGGCTGTAATAGCAGCTACTTCATCTGTAGCTAAGCTGAAATCAAATACTTCTAAGTTTTCCTTGATACGCTCAAGTGTTACTGATTTAGGGATAGCAATATTGCCGATTTCTAAATGCCAGCGAAGCACAATTTGAGCAGGTGTTTTGCTATATTTTTCTGCAAGCTGCTTTACCACAGGATGTGTAAATACAATTCCTGTACCAAGCGGTGCCCATGCTGTTACGGCAATATTATGCTCTGCACAGAAGGCGCGTAAACTGTCCTGTGATAGGGATGGATGGCATTCTACTTGGTTAACCATCGGCTTTACATTTGCTGCTGCAAATACTTCTTCTAAATGATGCTGATGATGGTTGGACACACCAGGCACGCGGATCAGCTTTTCTTCATACAAGCGCTCAATCGCTTTATATGTGTCAGCAAGTGTCGGCTTTGGCCAATGTGTCAAATACAAATCCACATACTCTAAACCTAATTTGTTCAATGACGTTTCAAAAGCACGCAGCGTATTATCGAACCCTTGATCAGAATTCCAGACTTTTGTTGTAACAAAAATCTCTTCACGTGCGATACCAGAATCTTTGATTGCTTGTCCTACAGCTTCTTCATTCTGATAGATAGCTGCTGTATCGATTGCCCGGTATCCGGCTTTTAATGCCTCAGCCACTCCATTATAGGCCACTTCATGCTCCTTCATTCGGAACACACCATAGCCGATACGCGGCATCTCGACCCCATTAGCTAATGTAATCGTCTCAGTAATTGTTTTAGCAGTTGTCATAAAATCCCCCTTTTCCTATTACAAAACTTATTATAAAGCAAGCCTCCAAAAATTTCGATAACCGAATTAAAAATACAAATGGAAATTTTCCGGACTTTTGCCGAAGCGGTGATTACGATTCAGTCCATTTAATGCATTCATGTCGTCGGCTGTTAATTCGAAATCAAAAATATTTGCATTTTCTTCGATCCGAGAGGGCGTTACCGACTTTGGAATGACAAGAATATCATTTTGTACATGCCATCGAAGAACGACTTGGGCTGGTGATTTGCCGTATTTACCACTAATTTCTAGGATCACTTCATCCTGCAATACTCCCCCGCGTCCAAGCGGTGACCACGCCGTGACAGCGATATTACGTTCCTTGCAAAATGCGCGCAGTGGCTCCTGAGATAAATAAGGATGCGCTTCAATTTGATTAACCATTGGCGGCGTCTGTGCTGCCTTCAGCACCTCTTCAATGTGTCGTTCGTGATGATTTGAAACACCTGGAACACGAATTAGTTTTTCGTCATATAACCGCTCAATTGCGCGGTAAGTTTCTGCATACTTTCCTTCCACGGGCCAATGTGTTAGGTAAAGATCGACATAATCCATGTTTAGCTTTTTCAGTGATACCTCAAAGGCACGCAATGTGTTATCAAACCCTTGATCGGAATTCCATACTTTTGTCGTAACAAAGATAGATTCTCGCGGCACGCCTGAATGACGGATTGCCTCTCCTACCTGTTCCTCATTGTCATAAAGTGATGCTGTATCAATTGCACGGTATCCCACCTGCAGAGCCTTGGTAATAGCCTCAATCGTTTCCTGCAGGTCTGTCATTTTATAAACACCCAGCCCAAATATCGGCATTTCAATTCCATTGGCTAATTTTCTAGTTGTTTGCAAATCCATACTATTCACTCCTTCGCGGTAATAATTTCATTATAGCAATTTCAGCGTGGTCATGAAATTTACAAGAAAACAGTTGCAAAGTTCTCTAAAAACGAATATTATATTAAATGTTGTTAAAAATGTTCGTGTTTTAAGGAGGATTACTTCTATATGTTTCGACTGAAAGAAAACAATACAACAGTAAAGACGGAAATGTTAGCGGGTTTAACTACATTTTTGACGATGGCATACATCGTTGTTGTAAATCCGATTATTTTAGCTGATGCCGGTGTACCAATTGATCAAGTCTTTATGGCTACAATTATTTCTGCCATCATCGGTACTGCCTGGATGGCACTTATGGCCAACTATCCAATCGCTATCGCACCCGGTATGGGATTGAATGCTTATTTTACTTATGCAGTCGTGATCGGCTCTGACGGGGCAATCGATTATGTGACAGCCTTTGCCGCTGTATTCGTAGCCGGTATTATTTTTGTCATTTTAAGCTTGACGCCGTTCCGTGAAAAGCTCATTATGTCGATCCCTAAAAATTTAAAGCTGGCCATTACAGCTGGTATCGGGCTTTTCATTGCCTTCATTGGTCTGCGCATGTCCCAAATTGTTGTGGCAAATGAATCAAATCTAGTAGGGTTGGGAGATTTATCAAACCCTTCTGTTCTGCTTACTTTATTCGGACTCGCACTGACAGTGGTGTTGATGGCCCGAAATGTCAAGGGAGCCCTATTTATTGGGATGGTCGCTACAACTATCGTAGCTGTCCTTACAAACCAATTAAAGATCGAAAAAGTAGTAGCGATGCCGCATCTTCCTGAAGGAATACTAGTGTGGAATCCAATCGCTGCCATCGGAGATGTCATCTCCTACGGACTATACGGCGTTGTCTTCTCCTTCATTTTAGTTACTCTATTCGATACGACGGGTACAATGGTCGGCGTAGCAAGACAAGCTGGTCTCATGAAGGGAGAAAATTTACCAAGAGCGCGTCAGGCGTTACTTGCAGACTCGATTGCTACTACTGCCGGTGCTATGATCGGTACAAGCCCGACAAGCGCCTTTGTTGAATCATCTGCAGGTGTAGCAGCAGGAGGACGTACAGGATTAACGACATTGACTGTTGCGGCTCTGTTCCTTGTATCTTCATTCTTTGGGCCATTGGTTGCTTCTATCTCCGGCGTAGCTGCTATTACATCTCCAGCATTAATTATTGTTGGAAGCTTGATGATCGGTGCTGTGAAGCAAATCGAGTGGGATGATTTTGATGAAGCTTTCCCGGCATTCCTGGTTATCTTAACGATGCCTTTGACTTCAAGTATCTCTACAGGTATTGCC